>DASZFO010000226.1 GCA_035939775.1 Pirellulales bacterium
CGATCGCCGGGCTTACGAGCACGAAATCCGCCGCCTGCTCCGCGAGCTGCGGCGCGAGGCTGCCGACGAAGCGGTGCATTCCTCGTAGCCGACGCTGCTCTCTGATATGACGGGTGCCATGGCCACTGCTCTGAGTGGCCATGCCCAACTCAACTCCATGCCCACGCCGACCCGCTGGCGCGGGTGCCCCGTGTGGGCATGGCACCCAACGCATCAAAACCGCTTTGAAGTTCGGCTAGATCACATAGTTGAACTCTGGGTTCAGCTCCTCGACCTCAGCCCGCATCCGCAGCTTGGGCTTTTCGAGCACGACCGTCGTGTGCGGGTCGACGCTGCGGGTGAGCCAGACGTTGGAGCCGATCACGCAATCGTGGCCGATCACGGTCGCGCCGCCGAGGATCGTGGCGTTGGCGTAGATCACCACGCGGTCTTCGATCGTCGGGTGCCGCTTCTGACCGCGGACCAGATTGCCGTCGCCGTCGGTGGCGAAGCTTAGCGCGCCGAGCGTTACGCCTTGATAGAGCTTCACGCGATTGCCGATCTCGCAGGTCTCGCCGATCACGACGCCCGTGCCGTGGTCGATGAAGAACAATTCGCCGATCTTCGCCCCCGGATGGATGTCGATCCCTGTCTTCGAGTGCGCCCATTCGGTCATCATCCGCGGGACGAACGGGATCGACAGCTCGTGCAAGATGTGGGCGAGGCGATAGATCGTGATCGCTTCGAGGCCCGGATAGCAGAAGATCACCTCGTCGAGGTTCTTGACCGCGGGATCCCCTTCGTAGGCGGCCTGCACGTCCAATGCCAGCGTCTTCCGCAGATCGGGAAGCTGCTCGAGGAATTGGATCGCCTTGGCCTGGCCGAGGGCTTCAAAATCGCGGTCCTCATTGCACATGTCGGTCGCCCCGGCGTCGTGCCGCAGGGCGCGGCCGATTTGCGTGGTGAGCTTGTCGTGCAGGCCATCGACCAGCTCGCCGACGTGGTAGGTGACGTTTCCAAGGTGCAGCCCTTCGCGACGGCGGAAGCCCGGATAGAGAATCTCCTTGAGGTCCTCACAGGCCGCGACGATCACGTCGTTGTTCGGTAACGGGCAATGGCCGAGGTGGTTGATCGTGCCGACCTCGCTATAGGTTTGCACGATCCGCTCGGTCAGCTCGGGCAACTGTTCTTTGAGGCGGGCGTCGGAAGCCATAACGAATCATCCTAGGCGTCAAAATCGGCAAAATCAACGCGCCTGAAGTATGGAATCGGCCCGCCGCGCCGAGCAAGTTGAGGGAAATCAAGGACTGGAGGCTGGTGGCCGGCGTCTCACCAAGCGGCCCAAACAACGCTTGCGGCTTAGCCGATTCCCAGCCCCCGGCCTCCAGCTCTCATTCCGCCCCTTGCCTTCCGGCAATCCGCGTGCGATTTTTAAGAGGTTGGCAAGGGGAGGACAGGCGACATGTCTGGCGGAAGAAATCTCGTTGGGCACTGCGGCGCGCGGCGCTGGAATCTCGCGCGGCTGGGGATCGCGGCGATCCTTGGCGGTGCGATGACCGCGATGCTTCTCAATCGAGTGTCCTGCCTCGCTCAGACACCCGCTCCGCAAACGCAGGTGATCCCGACGTCTGCGACGCAGTTGCTGCCAATGGAACACGCGGAGAAGAAACCGATGGCCATCCAACCTGGGCCAAGTTTTAGTGGCCCGCTCGCGAAGCTGACCGATCATGAGACGGCGCTTGCCGCGGCGCTCAGAAAGGACGTCGAAAAACTGGCCGGTGAGATCGGCGATCGCTCGATTCCCAAGTATGCCAAGCTCGTCGAGGCGGCCGCGTTCATCGAGAAATCGTTCCGCGCCGCCGGCCATCAAGTCGCACGACAGACCTACGAGGTCAAAGGCCGCAAGTGCGCGAATGTCGAAGTCGAGATCAAGGGAACGAAGGCCGCTGACGAAATCGTCGTCGTCGGCGCGCATTACGATTCGATTGCCGGCACGACCGGCGCCAACGACAACGGCTCGGGCGTCGCAGCGCTCTTGGCGCTCGCGCGGGCCTTCTCCGGCAAGCAAACGGAGCGCACACTGCGGCTGGTCGCATTCGCCAATGAAGAGCCGCCGTACTTTCAGGAAGAAGAAATGGGCTCGCTGCACTATGCCAAGCGCTGCAGGGAGCGCAGCGAGAATGTCGTCGGCATGCTGAGCCTCGAGACGATCGGCTACTATTCCGACGAGCCGGAAAGCCAGCACTATCCGCCCCCACTCGCGCTGCTCTATCCGTCGACGGGAAACTTCATCGCCTTCGTCGCCAATCCGCGATCCGACGCGCTGGTGCGCGAGGTGGCCGCCTCGTTTCGCAAGCACGCCCGGTTTCCTTCCGAATGGGGCGTCGCGCCGGCCGTGATTCCCGGCGTCGGCTGGTCCGATCATTGGTCGTTCTGGGAGCAAGGCTATCCTGGCGTAATGATCACCGACACGGCCCTGTTCCGCTATCCGCACTACCATCTCAAATCCGACACGCCCGACAAGCTCGACTATTCGCGGATGGCCCGCGTCGTGACCGGATTGGAACACGTGCTAGTCGATCTGACGACGGCGCGGCGGGCGACCGCGGACGGTAAACCGTAAAGAGGAACGACTATTTCCCTTTCAGCCAGCCCTGCGCTTTCAACCATTCCGCGGCGCGGTCGGGCCAATGGGAGACGGCGTTTGGCGAGGGGCGGAGGCCGTAGCCGTGGCCGCCGCTGGGATAGATGTGCAACTCGGCCGGGACCTTGGCCGTCTTGAGCGCCAAGCCGTAGGCATACGCGTTCTCGACGTGAATCGGATCGTCCTGCGTCATGATGACGAACGCCGGGGGCGTATGGCTCGTGACCTTGATCTCGGGGGCCAGCTTCGCGCTATCGTCTTTCGCCGTTAGATATGCCGGATAGATGAGGATCGTGAAATCGGGGCGGCAACTTTCGTTGTCCGCGTCGTCGACGGCGGGATAGGTGCGCGAGTCAAAGCTGTTGCTGGCCGCAGCCGCCAGATGCCCGCCGGCCGAGAAGCCGAGGATGCCGATCCGCTTGGGATCGATTCCCCACTCCTTCGCGCGGCTGCGGACGATTCCGACGGCACGCTGTGCGTCTTGAAGCGAAGCGGTGTAGCGCTCGCCGCCGCGCCCCGGCACGCGATACTTGAGCAGCACGCCGGTCACGCCGATCGAATTGAGCCATTCACAGACCTCGCTGCCCTCGAGATTGTATGCCAAAATGTTGTATCCGCCGCCGGGGCAAACGATCACGGCGGCGCCGGTGTCTTTATCGGCGGCCGGGCGAAAGAGCGTGATGGTCGGCTTGCTGACGTTAGTCAGACGAATG
>DASZFO010000227.1 GCA_035939775.1 Pirellulales bacterium
CGGCGGCGAGTGGTTCACTCGCGATCACCTTCGACTATTGTTCGCCGTTGGGCTGGCCGGCGGCTACACGACGTTCTCATCGTTCGAGTGGGAAAGCTACGACCTGATTCGCGACAATCAAAGTTTGTTCGGTACAATCTACGTTGTCGGCAGCGTGGTGGTCGGATTGATCGCCTTGCGGATTGGCGTGGCGCTGGGGAGGATTTGAGAAGTGTGTTCCTCACGCGCGGTCGTGGGGTTCTTTCCTCGCGAAGCGTGGGGAGCACCCGTGCGAGCCCATGAAACTCGAAGGCGAACAAGTCCTGCTGCGGGTCCATTTGCGAAACACCGACCAATGCGGTTGGCGAAACGCGGCCGATGCGCTCATTGAACTGGCCCGCAGCGACGATATGGCCGGGGCAACGCTTGTGCGCGGCATTTACGGGCTCGATCTTCGGGGAAATCTACTGGAATCCGGGCGCTGGTCGTTGGTCGAGCATGTGCCGATCATCGTCGAGGTCGTCGATAGCCGGCAGAACATCGGCCGCTTCCTGGGCCACGCGACGGAGATCATTCCCGAGGGAATCATTACTCTCGAGCGGGCTCATGTCATGCTCTATCGCGCGAGCGCCGCGGCGGCCGCGGAGGCGGGAATGCGGTTGGACCTGCCCGAACCGATTGCCGAACTTTCGACCGTTCCATCCGAGGAGGATTTTGTCATGATGAAAATGAGCGAGGAGGGGCAGCTCTTGCGGGTGTTCATCGGCGAGTCGGACGTCTGGCATGGCGAGCCGCTCTACCGCGCGATCGTCATGAAAGCCCGCGAGCTAGGGCTCGCCGGAGCGACCGTGCTGCATGGCACGATGGGCTTCGGGGCGAACACGCGCGTTCACACCAGCCGCCTCCTGGACCTCTCGACCGATCTGCCGATCGTGGTGGAAGTCGTCGACGCGGCGGCAAAGATCGCCCAGTTGCTGCCGTTCTTGGACGAGACCGTCGACGAAGGGATGATCACGGTCGAGAGCGTGCGCGTGCTGAAATATCGGCATAGTGCCGCGGCCTCGAAGGATTGAGCCGCCAGGACGCCAAGAAGAAGGGACCCTAAGAACTCTTGGCGTCCTTGGCGTCTTGGCGGTTAATCACCTTTATGCCGCCAATCGCACCGAAAGCGCGCGCTCTTCGCGGGCGATGCTCCAGTCGTATTCGACCATCAGGCTGACCAATTCGCGAAACGTCGTGCGCGGCTGCCAGCCGAGCAGCTCGCGGGCTTTCGACGCGTCACCGAGCAACAGATCGACTTCGGCCGGCCTGAAATAGCGCGGATCGACCACCATGTGGTCCTGCCAGCGCAGACCGAGATGCTCGAAGGTCAACTCCAAGAACTCATGAACGCTGTGCGTTTCGCCGGTTGCGATTACGTAGTCGTCCGGCTCGTCCTGCTGGAGCATCAGCCACATCGCCTCGACGTAGTCTTTGGCATAGCCCCAATCGCGGCGGGCGTCGAGATTGCCGAGATACAGCTTCTGCTGCAGCCCTTCGCGGATGCGGGTTGCCCCGCGAGTGATTTTGCGGGTGACAAACGTCTCGCCGCGCCATGGTGATTCGTGGTTGAACAAAATGCCGTTCGAGGCGTGCAAGCCATAGGCCTCACGGTAGTTCACCGTCTGATGAAAGCTGAACACTTTCGCACAGGCATAGGGGCTGCGCGGATGGAACGGCGTGGTTTCGCGCTGGGGCGACTCGACGGCCTGGCCGAACATCTCGCTCGATGAGGCCTGATAAACGCGCACTTCGCGATGCCGCTTCAATTGCCGGGCGGTCTCCAGAATCCGCAGCGTGCCGAGCGCATCGACGTCGGCCGTGAATAGCGGCTGGTCGAATGATACCCGCACGTGACTCTGCGCCGCCAGATTGTAGATCTCATCCGGCTCGATCGAGAGGACCAGATTCATCAGGCTCGTGCCGTCGGTCAGATCGCCGTAATGAAGGAACAGCCGGGTGCCGGCCTCATGCGGGTCCTGATAAAGATGCTCGATCCGCTCGGTGTTGAATGTGCTCGCGCGGCGGACCAGGCCGTGGATTTCGTATCCCTTGGCCAAGAGGAACTCCGCCAGATAGGAGCCGTCTTGGCCGGTGATGCCGGTGATCAGGGCGCGTCGCGGAGAGGTCATTTGCAGTTAACGGTCCGAGTTGCCGTGCATTGGGCACCTGTCATTTAAGGATTCGCGATCTTCGACCTTTAGTTCGCAAGCGAACCGGCTAACGATTGACCTCCGTCCTCCGAACATTGCTCACGCGGCGCGGGGCAGCGCCGCGGCCTGTCGATCGGCTTCGTACCAGGCGACCGTCTCTCGCAGGCCATCGGGAAAGCGAGTCGTGGCTTGAAATCCAAATTCCGCCAGCGCTCGGCTTGTGTCGAGGCAGCGCCGCGGTTGGCCGTCGGGCTTCGTCGCGTCCCAGCGGATTTCACCACCGTAACAGCAGGCACGGCAGACCAACTCCGTCAACTCGCGGATCGTAATCTCCTCGCCGGAGCCGATATTGACCGGCTCGGGCTTGTCGTAGAGTTCGGTGGCCGCGGCAATTGCGCGAGCGGCATCACGGACGAATAGGAATTCGCGCGACGCACTGCCCGTTCCCCAGACTTCGACGAATGGTTGCTTCGCTTCGCGGGCTTCAATCGCCTTGCGAATCAGCGCGGGAATCACATGGCTCGAATCGGGATCGAAGTTGTCGCCCGGCCCGTAGAGGTTCACCGGCAAGAGCGAGATGGCATTCATTCCATACTGCTGCCGATAGGCTTGAGCCTGCACGAGCAGCATCTTTTTTGCCAGACCGTAAGGAGCGTTCGTCTCTTCCGGATAACCGTTCCAAAGATCGTCTTCGCGGAACGGAACGGGAGTATGCTTGGGGTACGAGCAGATCGAACCGATCACGACGATCTTGCTCACCTTCGCTAGCCGGGCCTCTTCGAGAAGCTGAACGCCCATGATGGCGTTTTCGTAGAAATAGCGGCCTGGATTAGCCCGGTTTGCTCCAATCCCGCCGACCACCGCCGCCAAATGCACGACCACGTCGGGCCGCGTCACTCGAAACAGCCGGCGAACCGCCTCGCGGCGGCGAAGATCGTATTCATAGCTTCTCGGCGCCAGAATCAAGCTCGGGCGATAAGCATCCAGCGCCTGGCAAACCTCGCGCCCCAGGAAACCGGCGCCGCCAGTCACAATCACTCGCTTTCCCGCAAGCAGTCCCATCGGATCCGTCCAGGGGATTAAGGCAGATTACCGCAATGAAACGCGGGAGTCAGTAGCTTCGTGCAGCAGCCCCGCGGGCCATAAGAGTCTTAAAAATGGGCGATCCCGGCAAGGTCAGTTTTCCGCTGAGACGGAGCGCGGCAGTCGATCGTTTGAGTCGATTTCCTGTGTGGACTACCAGAAGCTAGTGGCAAAATTTGTGCGAGCCGGGGTTGAATTCCCGGCCGATTCGGGCACAATACTTGATTCGCCGCGGCCTATTTCGGCCGAGGCTGATTTAGTGGAAGCGGCGTTTCGCCGCTTCACGGTGCGCGGCGGGACGCCGCGCCTACGCTTTGAATCGGGGATGACCATGGCCGAAGTGTTAAACGTCGAGGTTCGCAAGTCCTATGGCAAGCGGCATGCCAAGCGGCTCCGCAACGGAGGGGCGATTCCGGCCGTGCTGTATGGCCATGGGGAGCAGACGGTCAGCTTGGCCGTGTCGCGCGACCAGTTTGCGACCGCAATGCGGCATGGGAGCCGGCTAGTCGAACTCAAAGGAGGCGTGAACGAGAGCGCCCTGATTCGTGACCTGCAATGGGACACCTACGGCACGGGCGTACTGCACATCGACTTCACCCGGGTCTCGGCTGACGAGCGGATTGAAGTGACCGTGCCGGTCGAGCTGCGTGGCCAAGCCCCGGGAGCGCGGCAAGGGGGCGTCGTCCAGCATTTGGCGCACGAAATCAAGATCGAGTGCCTCGCCACCGCGATCCCCGACAAAATTCAGCTCAACATCAATCACCTGGAAATTGGTGGCTCGGTGACGATCGGGCAATTGGAGTTGCCGCAGGGAGCGAAGCTTTTGAGCGATCCGGATGCGGTGGCCGCACAGTGCGTCGAGCCGGCCGCCGAGGTGGAAGAGGCTGCCGCCACGACCGAAGGCGCGGAGCCGGAAGTGATTGGACGCAAGGCCGAGACGGAGGAAGAGGAGGAGAAGTGAGGTCGGAGGTCGGGGATCAGAGTTCACACGGTTGGAGTTCAGCCTTTGCGCTGTTGCTCGCAGGCTAAAGCCTGTCTTCGACCCTGAGGCTCAGACCCGAAGGGAACTCCAACTCTCGATCGGAGGTCGAAATCATTTCTTCCCGTTGCATTCATGAAATTGGTTCTCGGGCTAGGGAATCCGGGGCGTAAATACGAGGGGACCCGACACAATGTGGGATTCGCCGTGGCGGCGGAATTGGCTCGCCGCCATGCGACGGGCCGGCCGAGAACCGGCTTTCAAGCAGAATTGATCGAAGCGGATTTGAGCGGCCAGCGGGTGCTGTTGCTATTGCCCCAGACGTTTATGAACTTAAGCGGCACGAGCGCCTTGGCGGCCCGCGATTTTTACAAACTGCCGAACGAAGATCTGCTGGTCGTGTGCGATGATTTCAATCTGCCGCTGGGAAAACTAAGGCTGCGAGGCCAAGGCTCGGCCGGGGGCCAAAAGGGTTTGGCCGATATCCTTCGCCGTTTGGGAACGGAAGATGTGCCGCGGTTGCGGATCGGAGTCGGGCCAGTTCCGACAAGTTGGGATCCGGTCGATTTTGTCCTCAGCCGGTTTACGAAGAACGAATTGCCGGAAATTGATTTGAGTGTCATGCGAGCGGCCGACGCCGCGATTGTCTGGGCGACCGAGGGGCTGCAAGAAAGCATGAATCGGTATAACTAAGGAGCATTGTCTTGAGCGAGAATGTTTACGAAGGTATGTTCATTCTGGATTCCAACCGCTATGGCCGCGATCCGAGCGGTGTGAGCGGGCAAATCCCCGAATTGATCCAGCATCACGGCGGAAAAGTGCTGGCGAGCCGGCTGTGGGAAGAGCGGCGGCTGGCTTTTCCGATCGGCAGCCATCGCAAGGGGACCTACTGGCTCACCTATTTCAAGCTCGAAACGGGCCAGATGTCCACGTTGCGACGCCAGATCCAGTTGAACGAGAATGTGGTCCGTTCGCTGATGTTGAAGGTCGATCCACGGATCGCCGATGCGCTCGTGACGCACGCCCTCACGGGCACCGGCCCGGTCGCCGAGCAGCGGCGGGCAGCCAAGGCGGCCGAAGAAGCCGCGGCGGTGCCTAAACTGCCGATCGAAGTGGAATTAGAAGTGCCGGAGTTGCCGGACGAAGAATGATGTGATAGCTTGAACGGCGTTGAACGATACGTTTGTTCATTGAATCGCTCGGGCAGGAGACTTCCGTTATGGCCAGCTACAACCGCGTCATCTTAATGGGCAACTTGACACGCGACCCGGAGTTGCGCTATATCCCCAGCGGCACGGCGGTGACTGACATCGGGCTGGCAGTGAACGATCGCCGCAAGAATGCCAGCGGGGAATGGGTCGATGAAACGACGTTCGTCGATGTGACGCTCTGGGGCCGGACGGCCGAAGTCGCTTGCGAGTATCTCAGCAAGGGATCGCCGTTGTTTATCGAGGGCCGGCTCAAGCTCGACACTTGGGAAAAGGATGGCAAGAAGAATTACAAACTGCGCGTCGTTTGCGACCGAATGCAGATGGTCGGTGGCAAAGGGGGCGGTGGAGGCGGTGGAGGAGGAGGTCGTGGGGGCGCCAGTCAAAGCACTCCGGCCCACGATGAATCCGAGGCCGGTTTCGGCGGCGGTGGCGGTGACTACTACGAAGAAGCGCCAGCCGGCAATGCCGCTCCCAGCCGCTCCGGCGGCACCGCCCCGAACGACGACATTCCATTTTAATCCGTCGCTCTCTCTCTGTTTGGGAGGCGGCAGCCTGCCGTGAGCTTGCCGAACGGGGGTGAGGGTCATTGCAGCCCCGTATCGGCCCAGGTTCATTCCAAGCATCAAATAAAACAAATCTCCTATGCCAGAAACGATTTCGAAACAGCGTACCCACAAGCATTCTCGGCGGCTCAACCGCGGTCCTCACGGCGGCATCGAGCTGCTGCTGGTCCAATCGGTCGATCACCTCGGCAAGCAAGGCGAGGTCGTCGAGGTGAAGCGCGGCTACGCGATCAACTACCTCTTGCCGCAGGGGTTGGCCACGATCGCCACCGATCATCACAAGCGAATGGTCGAGAAGCATCGCGCTCGGTTGCTGGCGATCCAGAACGAGCGGCTGGCCAGCTTGCGGGATTTTGCCGATCAATTGGGACGGCAGAGCATCACGATCGAAGCCAACGCCAACGACGAAGGGCATCTCTACGGCTCCGTCGGCGCACCCGAAATCGTCAAGGCCCTCAAGCAGCACGAGTTCACGATCACTGCCGACCAAGTTCGCCTCAAGGGCCCGCTCAAGGAGTTGGGCCTCTACACGGTCCAAATCCATCTCGGACAGGAAATCGAAGGGGAATTGAAGGTCTGGGTCGTGCCGATGGTGGCTGTCGATCAGGAGCCTGCGGCCGACGCGAAGGCCGAGGCGAAGAGCCCGCCGGCGAAGTGAACGTAGCAGGCACACTCTGCGTGCCGTCCGCCGTTTCCCGTCGCGCATTGGGAGCGTGACCACCGCGGACGTTGCGGCACATGGAGTGTGCCCACCACGTTAGGCAATCTTTCCACGGAGGGTCGGTTTGATGGCCACAGTTCAACGCATCGACGATCGCGCCGCGACTCGCCGCGCGGTTTCCACAGAGATTCTCGATCGCCAGCCTCCCTGCAATCTCGACGCCGAAAAGGGAGTGCTCGGCAGCATCATGCTGTTGCCCGAGGTCTGCGATGAAGTCGCTCTGATCGTCCGCCCGCACGATTTCTACGACGAGGCAAACCAAAAGCTCTTCGCCCACATGCAGGCGATCCACGACGCCGGGCGAAAGGTCGATCTGACTCTGCTCGTGGAGCGGCTCAACTCGTCCGGCGATTTCGAGTTGATCGGCGGGGCCGGCTATCTGGCGGAAATCACCCGCTCCGTGCCTCACGCCGGCAACGCTGTACATTACGCAGGCATCGTCCGCGATAAGGCCACGCTGCGGTCGCTCATCCATGCCAGCACGGACATCCTCCGCGACGCCTACGACGAATCCGGCGAAGCCCGCGAAATGCTCAGCCGGGCCGAAGAGAAGATTTTCTCGATACTTGGTGCTAACGGCACGGGCCGAACTGAAACGATCAGCGACGTCCTCCATAAAGCCATGGAGCGGATTGATGCTCGCATGCGCAATCAGCACATGCAGGGAGGCATCGAGA
Organism: Pirellulales bacterium; assembly: GCA_035939775.1. Lineage (NCBI taxonomy): Bacteria > Pseudomonadati > Planctomycetota > Planctomycetia > Pirellulales > Pirellulales bacterium. Next base: position 7,406 of record DASZFO010000227.1, read on the forward strand.
CGGGCTTTACGGAAGTCGATTCGCTCACAGGCGGACTCCACAACTCGGAATTGGTGATCTTGGCCGGCCGCCCAAGTATGGGAAAAACCGCGTTAGCAATCAATCTCGCTGAATACGTGGCGATCGACCTAGGGATTACGGTGTTATTCGTCAGCCTGGAGATGTCGTCGCTCGAACTGGCCGACCGATTGCTGTGTTCACGCGCGCATGTCGACAGTCGCCTGCTTCGAAACGGTCACATATCCCAAGAGGACCGTCGAAAGCTGGTTGAACGCGCCGGTGAGATCAGTCAATCGCCACTTTTTATTGATGACACTCCCAGCCGAAACATGACCGAGATTGCTGCCACCGCCCGGCGATTGAAGCGAAAAAACAAACTCGGTCTGGTGGTGATCGACTATCTCCAATTGATTGATCCCGACAATCCGCGCGACCCGCGGCAGGAGCAGGTCGCACGGATCACCCGGCGGCTCAAGGGGATGGCTCGTGAACTCGACGTGCCCGTGCTCTGTCTGGCGCAGTTAAATCGGCAAGCCGAAGTGGCGAAGGAGAATCGTCCGCGGCTCAGTCACCTGCGCGAATCGGGGGCGATCGAGCAGGACGCGGACCTGGTGATGTTCGTCCATCGCGATGAGTATTACGAGACGAACGAGGACAAAAAGAGAGACGTCGCGGGCCAGGCCGACATCGTCGTTGCCAAACAGCGCAATGGCCCGACCGGCGATATCAAGCTTGCGTGGCTCAGCAAATTCACTCGGTTCGAGAACCTGAGTCACAAGCCCTACGACGAATTCGCGCCGTTCGCTTGATAGTGCCTGACAACTTCGGCCACGGGGTGGGCGGGGCCGGAGGCGCGGCCGACGCCCCCCAGAATCGCCAGCCGGGGCTTCCCTTCCGTCCACTCCCGGCCACCCGTCGTCCGCGCGATAAGTATCTCACGCCGCTTCGCAATCGGCCGTTTCGTCGACTTCCATCTCCGGATGCCGGCCGGGGAGGTCTTCAGCGAAGAAGGCATCGAGCGCCTGTCGCCATTGGCCGGCCTGGCGGACGGAAACGAAGGCCTCGCGGACTTCGAGCGATCGCGGGTGCAGCCGCGAATACTTGATCCCGAACTTGCGCATCTGCCGGCAGCAGACCTCGGGGCCGTAGATTTGCTCGGCCAACCGATAATGTTCGGCGATCACGTCGCGCTGCTCGAACAGGCCCGGCGGATCGGGCAGCGGTAGTCCGGCGGCGAGCGCTCGCGTCTGATTGAATATCCACGGATTGCCGATCGCCCCGCGGGCGACCGTCACTCCGTCAACGCCGGTGTGCCGGATCATGTCGAGGCAGGCCTGCGGCGTGAACAGGTCGCCGCTCCCGAGGACGACGCGGCCTCCCGCGTGCCGCTTCACCTCGCGCAAAAAATCCCATGAGCTGGGACCGACGTAGCGCTGCTCGACGGTGCGGCCGTGCACCGTGATCGCTGCCGCGCCGCGGGCGAAAGCGCCGTCGAAGATCGTGAAGAACCGCTCGCGGCTCTCTTGGCTGTCGTCGATCCCGCGGCGCATTTTCACGGTGACGGGAATCGGCGCGGGGACCGCCTCGCGCACGCGGCCGACAATCTCAAGCGCCGTTTCGACCTGGCCCAGCAAATATCCGCCGCGGCAACGGCCGAGCACCTTCTTCACCGGGCAACCGAAGTTGATGTCGATCACATCGAACCCCGCCGCCACCAGGCGCAGCGCCGCCGGACCAAAATCATCCGGATTGGCCCCCATCAACTGCCCGCCCACCGGATGCTCTTCGTCGGAAACTCGCAGCCGCCCTTGGTTCTTTCGCGTGTGACTCGCTTCGATCAAGAATTGGTCGAGCAGCACCTCGCAGAGCGTGTACGGAGCGCCGAGCCGCCGCGCGATCACGCGCATGGCCCAATCGCTATAGCCCGAAAGCGCCGCCTGCACGACGGGAAAATCGAGTGCAACGCTGCCGAGACGCAAATTGCCGAGAGCGGAATCCATGATGCCGATTGTCGATGTCGCGGATGGGATGGTCAAGGGCGGCAGTGTAGGCATCGCGGACCGGCGGTTGGAGTTCAGCCTTTAGGCTGCGGTTGGCGGATAAAGCCTGGACTCCAACACTCGAAGCGCGACGAGTGCGCTTCACCGCGCGTACCACGCTACGAGCCGCTGGAGCTGCCCTTCTTGGGCCAGCGTGTTCACGCGGCGGCGATGTCGAGCGCCGACTAGCGGCGTGTAACCTTGCGATCGATCGAGGCAACCGATGATCGGGATGATCTCGTCGCTCTTGCGTTCAGCGCCGGAGGCCCAGCGAAAGAGCCATAGTGCGACGGCAAACGACAGCGCCGCCGCCCGATAGCCGTCGACGAGCGACCATCCTCGATAGCCGAGCGCCGCGTAGCGCCACGAGGCGATGAGCGATTCAAAATAGGCGTCTAGCGGAGTGAGCACGTCGGGACTCAGCGCGCCGAGCGGTGCTTCGAGGTCCTCGAACGTCTCGGCGCGAAACCCCGCGACCAACTGCGGCAGCTTGCCTTTACCGCGGGCAAGCGCCCAAGCCGCGCGACCAAGTCGCAGTCGCTCGCGCCAACTCGGCTGGGCCGCGGAGCGCGGGTGCGGGCGAAGATACTCGCCGCCGGCTTGCCGGAACAGAGCGGCGGCCCATTTCGCCGGCGCCGTTCGCTCCGAAAACCAGCGACCCGCCCCTTCCAGCGCGGCCGCCTCGAAGATCGACATCAATTCGGCAAACTCGGGGCCCTTGAGCGAACGGAGCTTGCGCCCGCGGCAGTCGACGATCAACTGGCAGAATTGCAAGCCATGAATCCAGCGGCGCACGAGCGGAAAGCGGCGATCAGTCATCAGCCGCTCGATCCCCCCGGCGACGCGGCGCGCGTCGTGCCAATCGCGCGAAAGCCCTCGCACAATCGGCGGCGGCGACTGGCCCCCGATCTCGGCTAACTCGGGCGCGACGAGCTTTTCCACCGCGGCGGTGTGTTCCGAAAGCGGCCGCCCGCGATTCTGGGCGGCCGAGGGGCAGCTCCGCCTCGTGGTCAAAATCGCGGCATTCTCGACCGGCACGACTTGCAGCGGAAACGTCTTGCAAATCCGCGGCTTGGCGTCGTAGCCATGAATCTCATGGATTCGACAACGTCCCAGCGCAGTTAGAAACACGCAACCACCGTCGGGTCGTTGCACGAGCGTGTAGGTCTTGTTCACCAGCCCGTGACTTACGACCGTTCGCACGCCGCGATAATCGGGGTCGTCCTCCCATCGCTGCGCCTTGAGTCGAGCCAGATCGTCGTCGTCCAAGCGGATGATATTGCCGTAACAGCAAACGCCGCAGTTATGGCAATCCCATTGCTCGAGGATGGGGAGCGTGCGAAGCGGCATGGCGATTTTGGATTTTGGATTGTGGATTGCCGATTCTCGATTACGCGCAAGCGATTCGCAACGGCACCTCGCGCTACCAATCGAAAATCGGCAATCCAAAATCCAAAATCAAAGCACCGGGCAGGCGTCGAACCACGACCGGCCCTGGGCGTCCATCCAGTCGGCCGCCACCGACGGGCCCCAAAGCCCGGGCTCATATTTGAGCATCTCAGGCCGGCCCTTCTCGCGCCAAGCCGCGAGAATCGGGTCGATAATTCCCCAGGCGGCCTCGACTTCGTCGGCGCGGGCGAACAGGCTCGCGTCGCCGGCCATCGCATCCAAGAGCAGCCGCTGGTAGGCCTCCGGCATGGTGCCGTGGAACTCGCGCGCAAAGCTGAAATCGAGATCGGTCAGCCGAAGCTGCATTCCGGCGTCGGGCACTTTGGTTTGAAAATGAAGCTGAATCCCCTCGGCGGGCTGCACCTGAATCACCAGCCGATTGCCTTCCTGGTTGAACCGCTTGCCGCCGCCAAACATCATATACGGCGGCTCGCGGAACTGGATCACGATCTGAGTGGTGCGGCACGACATGGCCTTGCCGCTTCGCAAATAGAAGGGCACTCCCTGCCAGCGCCAGTTCTCGACCGCCAGCTTCAAGACCGCGTAAGTGGCCGTTTGGCTGTCGGCGGCGACGCCCGGCTCTTTGCAATATCCGTCGTATTGCGCCCGTAGCGTGTCGCGGCAAACCTCCTCGGGCGTCGGCACGCGGATCGCCTGCAACACCTTCACCTTCTCGTCGCGCACGGCGTCGGCCTTGAACCGCACTGGGGCTTCCATCGCAGTGATCATCAAAAGCTGCAGCAGATGGTTCTGGAACATATCGCGGAGCACGCCCGCCTTGTCATAGTATTCCCCACGACGGCCAACCGGCACCTCCTCGGCCACGGTGATTTGCACGTGGTTGATGTAGTTGCGGTTCCAGATCGGCTCGAAGATCGTGTTGGCAAACCGCAGCACCAACACGTTCTGGACCGTCTCTTTGCCGAGATAATGGTCGATGCGATAGACCTGCTTTTCGGAAAAGACCTTATGCACGGCAGTATTGAGCCGTTGGGCGGAGGCCAGATCGGTGCCGAACGGTTTTTCGATGACGATCCGCCGCGTGCCCCCCGATTCGTCGGCCAGACCGGCCGCCCCCAATTGCTCGGCCGCCTGCTCGTAAAACTGCGGCGCGGTGGCCAGATAATAGAGTCGCGTGGTTGCCGTCCCCTTCTCC
>DASZFO010000228.1 GCA_035939775.1 Pirellulales bacterium
CCCTAATCGGCGCTGGCGCGGATCGAGTGGCATTTCCGCAGTGGTTCGGCGAATGGTATACTTCGGCGGGTCAACAGACGTTCAGTGCGGGCGCTAGCCAAGTGAGAAGTGGACTTTGCGCGAACCGATTCTGCAATCCACTGTTGAAGAGAAGGATGACGATCGCGATCTGCGCCCACAGCGGATGCGCGACATGGTCGGCCAGCGCGAGGTCTATGCCCGCCTCGAGATTGCCGTGGATGCCGCTCAAAAACGGGGCGAGCCGCTGGGGCATATCCTGTTCGACGGACCCCCTGGCCTCGGCAAGACCACCTTTGGTACCTGCATCCCGCGCGATTTAGGCGTGAGCTTTCAGATCGCCAGCGGCGCGGCGCTTGCCGCTCCGAAGGATTTGATCCCCTATCTCACGAATGCCGAGGAGGGCTCGGTCCTGTTCATCGACGAAATCCATCGGCTGCCTAAGCCGGTCGAGGAATTTCTCTATCCGGCGATGGAGGATTTTCGGATCGACATTTTGCTGGGCGAAGGGGTCAACGCCCGCACGATCAACATGCCTCTCCGGCCGTTCACGTTGATCGGGGCGACCACCCGGGCCGGGCTGATTTCGGCCCCGCTCCGCGATCGGTTCCATTTGCGCGAGCACTTGGATTTCTACACGGTCGCCGAATTGGCCGAGATCATCCGCCGCAGCGCATTGAAGCTCAAGGTCGAGATCGACTCGGCCAGCACCGAGGAAATCGCCGGCCGCAGCCGTGGCACTCCGCGCCTGGCGAACAACCGCCTCCGCTGGGTCCGCGATTTCGTCACCAGCAAGGCCGACGGTCGAATCACGCTCAAGCTCTCACGAGCCGCGCTGGATATGCAGGAGATCGACGAAATGGGATTGGACGGCCAAGACCGCAAATACCTCCAAACCATCGCCCGCGTGTTCCACGGCGGCCCGGCCGGCGTCGAAGCAATCGCCCACACGATGAACACCTCGACCGACACGCTTTCCGACGAGGTCGAGCCGTTTCTTCTCCGCTCGGAACTCGTGATCCGCACGCCCCGCGGCCGCAAGCTCACTCCCAAAGGCTACGCACATCTTGGACTGTCCGTCCCCGACGAGTCCTCGCCGGACAGCGGCCAAGGGCGGCTGTTCGGGTAGATTCAACCTCATTTCTTACCGATGCCAAAGAGATATTTCGACCCCTTGAGGATCAGCATTCCGTGCGCTGCCGCGGGGGAGGCGGGACCGGGATCGTCGAGATCATTGACCGAGAGGATATCGAGGTTCGGCCCCGCCTTGATAACGTAGCTGCGACCTGCCGAGGCGAGATAAATCACTCCCTCAGCCGTGACGATCGGGCTGGCCTGTGTCGCCACGCCATCCAGTCGAGCGGTGAATCGCTGCCGCCCGTCGGCCATGTCGAATGATCGCAGCACCGCCGGTGTGTGCAAACGATATAACGCGTTGCCAAACGCCGCCGGCGACGAGAGCCCCTCGGGAATCTGAGCGATCTTCCATTTGACATTCGTCTTTGTGAGGTCTCCCGATCCGTCGGGATCGACGGCGATGCCCGGCCCGCCGCGACCGCTGTCAGAATAGACCAGCCCGCGGTGATAAATAGGCGAGGGCACGTCGCCTGGCGTGTTGGCCTGCCAGAGCAGGTCGCCGTTTTCCGGATCGACGCCTTCGAGCGAGTTCGACGCGGCGATGAGCAACTGAGGCTTGCCGTGGATCTCGACTTGCACCGGGGTCGTGTGATCGAAGGCGACGTTGGGGCGCTTCTTTTCCCAACGAACTTCGCCCGAGGCCGCGTCGTATGCCGTCAGCGTCGAGGCGTGATCGTTCTTGTCGCAGAGCAAGAGCACCGTGTCGCGGTAGAGGATTGGGCTGGAGGCGAACGAGACGTCGATCGATTTGTAATCCGCGATTTCCTTCTGCCAGAGAAGTTTCCCCTGCATGTCGAGGGCGGCGATGGTGGCGGAGCCGAAAGCCACATAGAGCCGCTGGCCATCCGTCGCCGGCGTCGGAGCGCCGTAACCTCCGCGCAGATCGGCGAGCAGCCAAGGCCCGTGCGGCACGACAGTGTCCCACTGGCGCGCGCCGTCGGAAAGATTGAAGCAAGTGACGTGCTGCTCTGGAAACTCGCTTTGCGGTTTTCCGGTGGGCCAGAAAACCGTGGTGGCAAAGACACGATCGCCCCATACGATCGGACTGGACTGATTGTTGTCGGCACGGCCGGCCGCAATCGCTGGCGGCAGTTCGGCCTTCCAAACGACGTTCTTGTTCTCTTTTGCACCCCAAACTGTCGGCAGGCCGGTTTCCGAGGTCATTCCCTGCCCGGTCGGGCCGCGAAATCGGGGCCATTCGTCGCCGCGTGCGGCAGCCGTGATGAGAGGAGTTGCAGCAATGACTAGCAGTCTGGTCAAGGTGAGCCGGAAACTGCGAATCGAGCGCTGAGACTGCGAACGGCTCACCAGGCTCATGGTTCGGCCCGATACGGCGTGTTGGTTGTTGACTTCGGCACCGTCCGTAGGTGGCCGGCGACTAAGACAAGGAATAAGGCGATCTCTCGCGAATGTCAAGAAAAATCAGCAGTAGCGCCGAGGCCGGCGCGGTGATTCTCGCCCGCTCATATTTGGTTGCAAGCGCCGATTCGTGACGTTAGCATGGGCTCATCAAAGATGATCGCCTGCCGCCTGGCCGGGTTGAGAATCCGGCTGTCGGTTCGATTGCGGTTTGGCGGCGTGACTAACTGGAGGAGACCTGCCATGCGACGCCTGCGACAGATCGTGTTGGTTTGGACGTTGATCGTGTCAATGCCATTCGACACCGCTTCAGCATGCTGGAGATCGCGGCGCTGCTGTTGCCAGAGCGTAACTTGCTGCCAGATGTGCAGCCCGGCCGATTGCTCCGCTCCGGCTGCCGCGCCCTCGGCTCCCGCTCCACCGGCAACCGCCGAGTCGCCAGCCCCACCGGCGCCCCCATCCCCGCCGGATTCGTCGGTCTCGCCTTCGACGGAGAAGCCGGCCGTCGCACCCGCGGCCCCAATGCCCACGGCTCCTCCGGGTGTCGCGCCGCCAGCCACGGAACCCCGGCCCGCGACAGTAACGCCGCCGGCAGCGATCGCTCCCCAGCCGCCCGCGACGGAACCCGCGCCGCCCAAGGAAACCGCGGTGCCGAAAGAGCCGGCGCCCGAGCCTGCGAAGGAGCCAGGCAAACCCGCTCCAAAGCCAACTCCCGCAGTAGAGGATCCGTTCGCGGAACCGGGCAAGTCCGCTCCGAAGGCGCCGCCGAAAGAGAGCTCTCCGCCAAAGGAGTCCGCGCCGCCGGCAGATATGCCGAAGCCCGAGTCTGCTCCCAAGGAAGCCGACCCGTTCGCGCCGCCGCCAAAGGCTGCGGCCGGCGATGCGTCGAAGGCAGCTCCGCCCGCGGTGGACCCGGCGGTAGCACCCAAGGAGACCACGCCGCCCACCGCCGGCGATGACGCCAAGAACGCTCCGGAGAAGCCCGCCGATAAGCCCGAACCAAAGCCGGCCGCTGACAACGCCGATCCGTTTGCCGAGCCACCTTCGAAGAAGGCTGGTACGGCTCCGCCCGCCGCGGGCAAGCAGGCGGTCGACGAACCGCCGATGATGCGCGACTGGCAGGACGACACAGGCGAGTTTCACGTCCGTGGAAAGCTCGTCCGGGTTTCAGCCAGCACGGTTCGGCTGCTCAAGGAGACCGGCAAATACACCACCGTGCCGATGGATCGGCTGAGCGAATCCGATCTGCAATACGTCGCGGCCCAGAACGCCGCGAATCGGGCAGGTCTCGTCAGCCAGACATCGGAAAAGTAAGCTAAACCGCTCGTCGCTCAAAACCCAGGTCCATTATCGCCGAGCAATTCTTGGACACGCGACTTGACCAGCGTCTCGCGCTGTTCGGTGCGGTGGTCGATCTCGGTTCGGAGCCGCTCGAGTTCTTTTTGCATCCGATCAAGCTGTAGCTTCCGTCGCTGCTGACGAACGTCAAAATGCTTGTTGACCGTTTCCTCGATCTCCTTCTTGATCTGTAACTGATCGGCTTGTGACGCTCGGCGGTATTTGTCGGCAAGTTCATCAGAGCGATTGCCGAGTTCCCGATCCTGTTTCATCAACGTGTTCATTTCGGGATCGCGCCGACCATCGTCGAAGCCAAAACCATCGGGACCGGGACGAACTCCATCTGGCTTTCGGGGTCCCGATTGACCAGGGCCAGGACCGCCTCGATCACCGGGTGGCGGCGGACCTTTGCCCCCATCCGGTCCGCCCGGCCCGCGACCTCCGGGACCGCGTCCCGGCCCCCCCGGGCCACGGCCAGGTCCGCCGGAACCGCCGTCGCCGTCGTCACCAGGGCCGCCCTGACCGGCGCCCGGCTGGCCGCGACCATCGTAATCGCCACCCAGCCCACCGCGACCGTCGGGATCGCGCGGACGGCCAGGCCCACCGCTTGCCGATCCATCCCCGGACTTCGCATCGCCCGGCCCGTCGAAGGCGAGGTCCGCGATTCGCAACCTCGGCAGCAAGCCTTGATCGGCGTTACCCGCCGCGGGCGGTGCCGGAGCATCCGCCGGTCGCTCCTCGTCCGCGGACAAACGAGACCAACCCAGCAATGCCAATCCGACGGCCAAGGTGCCGCTGACAATAAGTCGACGAAAGTGCATGGTGACCCCCTCGATCGAAAATGAATCCGAGCCGAAACATTACACTAGCCCGACGCGCGAGCGACGCGAACGACGAATTCCCTCGCTGGCGCGTCGGGCTAGCGTTGACCCCTATAACGAATCCTTCTCGACCTCTTGGCGGAAGGAAGTTAGCTGTTGACCGAGCCGATCGATCGAATCATCACCGCGATTCGCGAGCGTCCCGGCATTTAAAACGCCCTCATCAACCTGAGCGATTTGCTGATCGAGGGCTTGGTCCCAGCCGGAGTTGCCAGCCGAATTCTCGACGACCACGGATGGTTCGACCGCCGCGTCGTTGGCTTTCGCGTTGGGATTCGCAGCCGGATGTTCGGCCGCCACGTCGGAACCATTCCGCGGCGTATTGATCGAATCACTTAACTGGTTTCGATCGACGAACCAGGCGACACTCACTCCGATCAATAGCGTCGCGGCCAAAAGCGCCCCGCCCCGCCACAATCGCCGGCGCAGCAATCGCCTGCGCAATTGCTTCACAACCAATTCGGGCCGGAAATCGGCATTGGCCGCGTCGAGCAGTTGCCCGAGCGCCAGCCACCCTTCGGCAAGAGCCGCCGTTTCCGCGTCGCGACCGGCGGTCGAGGAAGCGCAGCCCGCTGTCAGGGGATCAGCGCAGCCCGCTGTCAGGGGCTCAGCGCAGCCCGCCGGTAGGGACTCAGCGCAGCCCGCGCTCGTGGAACCGGGGGCGCCGGTCGCTTCGCGAAGTTGGCGTTCGAGTTTTGTTTCGTCGTCGTTCATGAGGTTTTTCCGCAGAGCAATTTCCGCAGAGCTTGTAAACCACGATGACAATGGCTCAGGACAGTCCCCAGCGGCGAATCGCATTGCCGCGCGATTTCAGCAAACTCCAGGCCGCCGAAATACCGCAGCAGCACCACCCGGCGCTGTAATGGCGACAGTCCGGCGAGCGCTTCGGCCAATTCGCGCTGCGATTCAATCCACATCACCTCATCAGCCGGACCGGCCAAATCGCTTGCCGGCTCGATCTGGTTCCAGGTTTCTTCGTCGAGATGCACCTCGCGCCGCGCGATCCGGCAATGATCCCAGGCCAGCCGGTCGGCGATCTTGAGGAGATACGCCCGCGGCGTGCCGCTCTCGCGATACCGCTCGCGCGAACGCCACGCCCGCCAAAACACCTCTTGGGTCAGATCATCGGCGACATCGGGATGCCGAACGATCCCCAATAGATACCCCCGGACGGCCCGCCCATGCTCGCGCACCCATTGCGCCAGTCGCTCTCCGTCGCCGGAAGTCGGGCTACCGTCGCTCATGCCTATTAAGTGTAACGAGGAAACCGACCGGATATTGCAGGAAAAGGGGGCAGTTGCCTGGGCCGCCGGGCCGGAAGGACCGGCAACGGTTAGCCGCTGAAAAGGCTGCAAATCCTGCCATCCTATGGGTCCGTGAACGACGTACTCATCGCCCAACCACGACGCGAGAACACCAATCAACCGACTGGTGGCTCGTCGGGCTGCCAGGGTAAGATGGAGTCGAGTTCGGCGGAGCGTATCACGCGGTCAACCGTTGCTCGATTTTCAATCCTTTTCGGACTTGCAGGCTGATGAATCTGAGATTTGCCCCCAACTTCTGCGCGATCGTCTTCCTCGTGTCCGCGATCTTGTTGCTCGACGGGTGCGATAGGCCACCGCCGAGCGATTCGCCGAATGATCAGCCGCCGTCGCCGAAAACCGAGGCCTCGTCCGGATCATCGGCGAAGAAGGCGGGCGACGCCGGCGCGGTGACGCGCCCGGAGACAAAAAACGCCGACGCGTCTGCGGCAAAGGCATCGGGCGGCGAGGCAGGCCCCTCGCCGGCGGCGAAGGCGCCCAACGACGCGGTCGACAGCGGGGCCAAAACGGCTCAGCACGATGCCGGTTCGCCGGCTCCAATGGCCGATTCAACCAAGCCCAAGCAATTCATTCTTCCCGAGGCGTTCGAGCATTACAAGAAGGCAATGGAACTCGCCGAAAAAGGCAAGACGGCCGATGCCAAGGACGAGTTCACCGAGGCCTTGCGAATTCAGCCCGATTTCACGGCCGCGCGAAACAGCTTCGGCACCTTTCTCTTGAGTCAGAACGACTTGATCACTGCTTCAATCGTTTACAAAGAGGGAGCGAAGCTCCATCCCGACGATCCAGATGCCCACAACGATTTAGGCGTCGTGCTGATTCGCACCGGCGACGTGCCGGGGGCGCGGAAGGAATTCCAGCGGGCGATCGAGTTGAATGACGACGATCCCGAGCCGCATCATAATTTAGGGCTGCTGCTGGCCACGCTCGGCGAACTCGACGCGGCGATTGAGCAATATAACCAGGCGATCCGGCTGCGCCCCGGCTATCTCGACGCGCATTTCGATCTCGGCCGCGCCCTGCTCCGTAAGGAGCGGCTAGACGCGGCAATTGCCCAGTTCCGCGAAGTGTTGCGACTGTCGCGAGGGCATTTCGGAGCGCTTTACAACCTGGGCCTCGCGCTCACCAAGCAGGGCAAGGCGGGAGAGGCCATCAAGGAGTACGCCCAGGCGCTGCGCGCCAATCCGAACGACTCCGAGCTGCGCGTCGCGCTCGGGACGGCGCTAGCGCAGCTCGGCAACGACAAAGAAGCTATTCCGAATTTCATCGAAGCGGTCCGGCTTCGCCCCGAGAACGCCGATGCGCATTACGAGCTGGCGCTGTCGCTCAGTCGGCTGGGGCGAATCGACGAAGCGATCGCGCACAACGAGGAGGCGCTCGGTCTTCGTCCCGATTGGCCCGAGGCGCTCAACAACCTGGCCTGGATTCTGGCCACGAGCCACGACGAGCGGCACCGCAATCCGAAGCGGGCCGTCGAGCTGGCCAATCGGGCCCGTGAGCTGGCCGATTACAAGATGCCGTTGGTGCTCGATACGCAAGCCGCGGCGCTGGCCGAGGCGGGAGAATTTCCCGCGGCGGTCAAAACTGCCGAGAAAGCGGTCGCGCTGGCCCGCGAAACCGGGCAGGAAAAAACCGCCACGGAAATCGAAACGCGGCTCAATCTCTACCGCGCGAAAAAGGCTTATCGCGAGCCGGCGTCTGCGAAAGACGTGACGAATGGCGAGTGACGGGAAACGAAAATGCTTGATCTCAAATCTGAGATTTGAGATTCCGTCCGCTCCTATTCCGCCTTCCCTTCGCGTTCATGGATCGTCAGCACGCGATCGACGGCCGGCACGTCGAAACGTTCTTTTTTGCCGCTGGGCCAGAGGACGTGCAGGTTGTCAACGCGATCGCTCTTGCCCAAGCCGAAATGGGCCCGCGGATCGCTGCTCGATAAGTAGCTGTAGGTTGGATTTGCCAAACGGACCAGCTTCTTGCCGCCGACTTCGGCCGTCAGTATTGCGCCATAGGCATCGCGTTTGCCGGTCATCGCCCGCACGATCAGCCAGTGATTTCCCTGCTTGGGGGCCGTGTTGCGGTAGACCTGCAGCGAGTTGTCGAGGTTCTCGACGGCGATGTCGATCGCCCCGTCGCCAAACAGATCGCCGAATGCCATCCCGCGGCTGACCTGCGGCACTTTTCCAAATGCCCCAGCGCGTGCGCTCGCATCTTCGAAATGACCCTTGCCATCGTTCAAGAAGAGCAGCTTCGGTTCGGCGAAACGGTTCCAGAATTTGCCGAGCGCCGCACCGGTGTAAACTGGGCCTTTGGTCACGCGACCGTTGGCCACCGCGATGTCCAAGATTCCCCGGTTGAAAATATCGACGAACCCGCAGCCCCAGCCCGTGTAGGGCCGGTCGATCGGGCCCATGCCGGCCGCGGCCGTCTTGTCGTCGAATTGCCCCGGCTTCGACAGAGACATGTACAAAGTATTGGTTTCGCTGGAGATGTGGGTGACGAACAGATCGAGATTTCCGTCGCCGTTGATATCGCCCACGCCGACTCCCATCCCCGCCTCGACTCGCCCCGCGGCATTCAGCGCACAACCGCGTTGGATGGCCTCTTCCTTGAACTTGCCGTCGTGTTGGTTTACCCATAGTTGGGCCGGCTCCTCATCGTTGGCGATGAAGATGTCGGGCCAACCGTCTCCGGTGAAATCCGCACAAACGACACCCCAGCCGCGCGACGGCGCGTCGATGCCCGCCTTCGCCGTCACGTCGGTGAACGTGCCGTCGCCGTTGTTGTGGTAAAGCGTGCTGAGCACTCCCTCGAACGTGTGCGGCCCGCAATAGTCGCGGTCGTTGGGATCAGACGACGCGAGGCACTGTCTCTTGGGATCGAAAATCGCGAACCGCACGACGAGCAGATCGAGATAGCCGTCGCGATCGTAATCGAAAAATGCGCAGGACGAACTCCAATGATGCGTCTTCGGATCGAAACCGGCGGCCGCGGTCCGATCGGTGAAAGTGCCGTCGCCGTTGTTGTGATAGAACCGGTCGGCGCCGAAGCTCGAGATGAAGACATCGGGTAAGCCCCTGTTTTCCACGTCCCCCACCGCGACCCCGTGCGCATAGCCGCCGCTCACCAGCCCTCCGGCATGCGGCACCTCCTTGAATGTGCCGTCCGGCTGCTGATGGAAGAGCCGATTTGGGACCGGAGTGTCGAATTTTCCCGGCGGTCCGTGGCAGATTTGTAGAATGTCGAGCCGGCCGTCGTTGTCGTAATCGAACAACGCGATCCCGCCGGGAGTGATCTCGGGCGTCATGTAGGTGCCGTCCGGCCAGGGTTCGCTGGGACGCTTGAAACCGAGTTGCTCGGTGACTTCGGTCAGCAGCGGCGGGTCGTCGGTCGCCGTCGAGCGATTTGAGGCGGCGGGATCAGCGGGCCGAGTCGTTGCCGTGGATACGCTATTTGACCCATTCAATGCGGGCGTCTCGCCGCAGCCCACAAGCATCGGCATGAGCCCGCATAGCAGAACGAGCGGCCGGCAAAAACGTCGACAGACTAAGCGGATCATTTTTGCGGCGCCTCGCTCGGCTTCGTCAATTTGGCAAGCCAACGTTTGGACTCCTCGGCGTATGCGAATGGACCTCGGCCACCGACGGCTTGGCGCAGCATACGGAGCGATTCGTCGCGTTGGCCGCGGTCGAACTCAACCTTGGCGATGAAATAAGCCGTGTCGCGGCTGATCGATCCCCGAGCGGCCGCGGCTCGGAGATGGCGCTCCGCCTCGTCGGTCTTGCCGAGCTTGAATTCGATCCAGCCGAGGGTCGATTCGGCCTCGCCGCTCTGCGGCGCGGCGCGGAGATTGCCCTCCGCCATTTCCAATGCTCGTCGCAGCTTGCTCGAGTCGGTCTGCTCCGCCAGAAGCAAGGCCAACTGATTGCTGGCGGAAAAACTGCCGGGCGCCTGCTCGAGAACGCTTTCGAATTGATGCTGCGCTCGCGTGTCGTCGTGCTGAAGTCGGGCGACGGTGCCGACCGCGAGCTTGACTTCGAGCGAACTCGGATCAATCTTCTCGGCGGCGGCAAATTCGGCGGCGGCCTCATCCAGCTCCCCTTGATCCAACCACCACTTGCCCATGGCCAGGCGAGCGCGAACGTCGTGCGGCGATTCCTCCACGGCGCGCGTCAACCATTTCTCGACCTCCTTTGAGTTGCCGATTTGGCGATAGATCTCGGCCATCAGGCTGGCCGCGGGCGGCAAGGAGGGATCGGCCTTCACAGCCGCTTGCAATTCCTTTAGGGCCTCGTCGGTCTTCCCAGCGCCGATGAGCGCCTCCGCCATTCGCCGGTGCGCCGTGGAATTCTTTGGCTGGGCATCGAGCAAGATCGCCAACTGCTTTTGAGCCGCGCCCCATTGGCCGCGCATCTTCGCGACCATCGCCAATCCCAGATAATACTGCGAGGTCAACGATGCCTTTCGGCCGGCATCCGCGGAGTATTTGGCCAGCAGCGGGCCGCTCGCCGCGAATTGGGCCTCGGCATCGCTCAGCCGTCGCTCAAAGACGGCGATGTCGCCAAAGATCAGATGCGGCTCGGGGTCGTCCGGCGATTCGAGCACGGCGAGTTCGAGTTGTTCGAGACCGGCGGCCTTTTGACGATCGGAGAAAAACAGATTAGCCAGCATCACCCGCGGCGGCGCTAAGCTAGCATTCTTCGCGCTGGCGGCTTTCAGCAATTCAAACGCTCCCTCCGGATTCCCGCCCTCGAAACGCTTGATGGCGTCGAGCACCTCCTGGGGCCGCTTCGCAGCAGGAGCTTGTTCCGGCGTGGTCGGATTTCGCTCAATCGGCGCGGCGGCAAGTGTGCCGGCGACAAACGACATCGCGATCGCGGGCAAAGCCAGCCAGAGTCGACCGACGATTCGCCTCGAACTGTACAGGCGAAGCGAGCGAATGGATTGAACTCGGAACAATGGTTCTAACGACCTTGCGGTGCGATTCATCATTTTCATACCTCACTTTAAACAGGCACTCCGAAGCTGGCAAGCATACCATCAATCCGCGGAACATCCGATGGTTGCAATCCTCGCGATTCCAAGTTCTAATTGGAAAGTAGCTCGCGCGGCTGGCTTGGTCGCCGCGGCTCTCATCGACGCTTTTGGTTCGCCAGCCGCGATCATTTCCTCCGGTCCCCCAGACCGCACGCACGTCAACGACGACCAATCCCTTGCTTATCGCCGCCGAGCATCAGAAGCTGCACGCCATCTACAAGCCGGACGACAACGCCCGCAACCGCGCCATCGCCCTGGCCCGTCAAGGATACCCCGCCGCCAACGCCGCCGCGGAGATGATCGTGATTTATCCGCTGAATCGATCCAAGGAAGCGAAGCCGGAAATGAACGCGAATGAACGCGAATAGAAGCCTCGCCGTGTTTCCGTGAATTTCCGTTCATTTCCGGCTATTTCAACTCCTGTTCCCTTCAAAACCGATGACTGAACCGAACAAAAACGAAAAGCTCGCACAGGCAGTCCCCGTTGCGGCGCCAGTTGAAGCTGAAGAGCAGAACGATCACGAGATCGGCCGGTCGCTGCGCAATTCGCTCATCGTCCTGGCTGTGCTGGGAGTGGCGACCGGCGGCACCGTCTGGTGGTTGAATCGCGTTCCGACTCAGCACATCAGCGATCCTGCTCCGCTAGCCACGGTGGCAACGCGCGAGCGGCCCAAGCTGGCGCCACCGCAGGTCACCTTCACCGACATTACCAAGCAGGCCGGCATTCACTTCGTCCACACCAACGGCGCCGAAGGACAGAAGCTGCTCCCCGAGACGATGGGCGCCGGCTGCGCGTTTATCGACTACGACAACAGCGGGCGACAGAGCCTGCTTTTGATCAACGGCACGCAATGGCCCAGTTCGCGCACCGCCAACGCGCCGCCGGCCACGATGGCCCTCTACCGCAACAATGGCGACGGCACCTTCACCGACGTGACCAAAGCGGTCGGCCTCGATCTGCCGTTCTACGGCATGGGGGTCGCCTGCGGGGACTATGACAACGACGGCTGGGTCGATATCTTCGTCACCGCCGTCGGAAAGAACCATCTCTTCCACAACGACCACGGCAAGTTCAAGGAGGTGACCGACGAGGCCGGCGTCGGCGGCAGTCCGAACCAATGGAGCACGAGCGCTGCTTTCGTCGATTACGACAACGACGGTCGGCTCGATCTATTCGTCTGCAACTACGTGAAATGGTCGAAGGAGATCGATCTGGCGCAGGATTTCAAGCTCGTCGGAGTCGGCCGCGCTTATGGCCCGCCGCTCAGCTTCGAGGGGGCGCATTGCTACCTCTACCACAACAATGGCGACGGCACCTTCACCGACGTTTCCGCCCAGGCCGGCATCCAGGTAAAAAACCCAGCCACCGGCGTGCCGGTCGGCAAATCGCTCGGCGTCATTCCGATCGATCTCGATGGCGACGGGCTGATCGACTTAGTCGTGGCCAATGATACGGTGCAGAATTTCGTGTTCCACAACCTGGGCGGCGGCAAGTTCGAGGAGATCGGAGCGACCACCGGCATCGCATTCGACCCCTCCGGCAACGCTCGCGGCGCAATGGGGATCGACGCGGCCTGGTTCCGCAACGACCGGACGCTCGGGATCGCGATCGGCAATTTCGCCAACGAGATGTCGTCGCTCTACGTCTCGCAGCGTTCTCCGCTGCAATTCGCCGACGAGGCAATTGCGACGGGGCTCGGCCCGCCGTCGCGGCAATGGCTCAAATTCGGAACGGTGTTCTTCGACTACGACCTCGACGGCCGGCTCGACCTGCTCACCGCCAACGGCCATCTCGAAGAGGAAATCTCGAAGGTCCAGGCCAGCCAGCAATATCGCCAGCCGCCGCAACTCTTCTGGAACTGCGGCCGCGATAGCAGGACCGAGTTTCTCGCCGTTCCGCCCGAGAAATGCGGCACCGATTTCGCCCGGCCGCTCGTCGGCCGCGGCTGCGCCGTCGCCGATATCGATGGCGACGGCGATCTCGACGTGGTGCTCACCTCGGTCGCCGGCCCACCGCGCCTCTTGCGCAACGATCAGCGCACCGGCCACCACTGGCTGCGCCTCAAGCTC
>DASZFO010000229.1 GCA_035939775.1 Pirellulales bacterium
GACTTCGAGCCAGTCAAGGCCAAGGCCGCCGGCGCCGGCGCTTTCCCCTCCATGCCCCAAGCCGTCTTCGACGAGCTTCCCGCCCGCTTGGTCGATTCCGAACTCGACCGGATCCCGGAAGGATGGCGGGCCGGTTCGATATTGGAAGAGGCTGAACTGATTAGTGGAGGAACGCCGTCGACTTCGGAACTGGCGTATTGGGAGGGAGACATCCCGTGGGCGAGTGCAAAGGACGTGTCCCAGTGCCGCGAACCGTTCGTGATCAGGACGGAGCGGCGCATTACGGCTCGCGGGCTGGAAGAGAGTTCTACCAAGCTTATTCCGGCTTGGAGTTCTGTCGTGGTTGCACGAGGGGCTACTACTGGCCGGATGTCGATGTTTGGCGATGAGATCGCAATGAATCAAACGTGCTACGCGCTTCGGTCTCGCAATGGAGCCGACGCGACATTGTATTGCCAACTGCGAGAGGTAATTGACAGCTTCGTGCATGCCGCACACGGGTCAGTCTTCGATACGATCACAACCGGCACGTTCCGATCGTCTCGCGTCTTGCTGCCGACAACAGCACTTCTTATCGCCCTCGAAGGGAAAGTTCGGCCATTATTCGAACTTACCTTGTCGCAGATTCGCGAGTCGTCGAAACTCGCAGAGTTTCGGGATTACCTGCTGCCGAAACTCCTTTCCGGCGCGGTCCGGGTGCGCACGGCGGAGCGGGCTGTGTCGGAGGCGGTCTAGTCGATGTTTCCCGTCGTCCGCGTTGACTCTCGCCGCCTTGAGTTGTTGGAACAGCTCGGTACGAAACCGAAATTCTGGTACCGCGCCGACGACGGTGCTCTCACGCTCTTCAAGGCAGAAGAACGCGGAACCGGCGAGGACTGGGCGGAAAGGATTGCCTGTGAACTTTGCGCGTTAATCGGGTTGCCGCACGTTCATTACGAGCTCGCCCACGATGTGGCGCGGAATGTGCCAGGCGTTGTTTGCACGACCTGCGCCCCTCCACCAGCGACGCTAGTCTTGGGTAATCAGCTTTTGCAGGAGACGAATCCATCTTACCCGGACGGCAGCAAATATGAGGTACGGGGCCACACGGTCGAAGCGGTCGCCGCCGTCATGCCGACACTTAAGCCCCCGCCGGCCGCTTATTGCGGCGGTTTGCCGCGCGAGATTGATTCAGCCTTGGGCGTATTTGCGGGTTATGTGATGCTTGACGCGCTAATCGCCAATCAAGATCGGCACCATGAGAATTGGGGGGCATTGCGCGATCTTTCGGGCATCTATCTCGCTCCTACGTTTGACCATGGGGCATCGTTGGCGCGTAATGTGTCGGACGATGAGAAAAAGGCCCGCTTGGAATCGAAGGATCGGGGTCGGCAGATTCCGACTTTCGTGCGGCGAGCGCGATCCGGCTTTTACGCTGACCCGAAGGAGTCGCGGCGGATGACGACAGTCGCAGTTTGGCAGGCATTTCAGCAATTGGTTCCCGATGCTGGTAGAATCTGGTTGGGTCGGATCGGTTCAGTGGCCGCGGATGCATTCCAGGACGCCATCAATCGAGTACCCCCGAGTCGGATGTCGCCCGTTTGCCGTGAGTTTACTTTGCAGATGATGCTTGAGAACAAAAGGCGTCTATTGACCGGAGAGACTGAATGACAAACACCCTTTTCGTGGCCTGGAGGTCGCCCGAGCCGAACGGCCCGCGCTGGGGGCCGGTTGGCCGCTTGGAGCACGGGCCGGGCGGCTATCGATTCGTTTATACGCGCGGGGCAATGACATTGCCTGACTTCCAGCCGTTCGCGGAAATGCCGCGCCTGGACGCGGTTTACGAGTCGGATGAGCTTTTTCCCCTGTTTGCCAACCGACTGCTCTCGCGGTCGCGGCCCGAATACCAAGCGTATCTGACCTGGGGCGGATTCGATCCGAATAATCCTCCCGACCCGATCGCGCTTCTCGCGGTAACTCAAGGGCGGCGCGCCACCGACCAACTGGAGCTTTTTCCTTGTCCCGCGCGCGACACAGAGGGTGGATATTTGAATAAGTTCTTTCTCCACGGAATTCGCCATATGAGCGCGGACGCGCAGTCGCGGGTCGGCTCGTTGCGGGTCGGGGAACGCCTTCGTGCAGTGCCAGAAGATACAAATCCGAGCGATCCACAAGCGGTGGCCGTGTTTACCGAGGGCGACGACGTGCAGATTGGGTATGTGCCGCGTTACTTGGCTCGCGAAGTACGGGACCTTTTCGAACAGTGCGGCACGATGTTCGCCGAATTGCAAGTCGAGCGTGTCAATCCAAGCGCGCCGATGCAGCAAAAACTGCTTTGCCGCATGAGCGCATGCTGGCCCGAGGGGTTCAACCCATGCACCGGAGGCGAATTCCAACCGATTGTCATCGGTCTCGGCTCGGCTCTGAAATGAAAGCTGCCAATGCGTGAGTCCGACATCGAGTTGGTTGCTTTAGGTTGTTTTCAATCGTTGAATTACATCCTGCGCACCGGCGCTGACATTGAAGACGGTGGCCAACGGGCGGATTTGACCCAGGTTTTGCTGGAAGGCCGGTTGGCCGCGGCGTTTCATCGGTTCAATCCCAAGCTGCCGCACGAAGAAGTGGAGCAGGTGGTGCGGACGATCTCGCGTCCGCCGCATCCGACGCTCATCCAAAACAACCGCTGGTTTCAAGAGCAGCGCACTAGCGGGGTGGAAGTCGCGTACCGCGATTCGGCCACCGGGGAGACGCGCGGCGGGCGGGCGAATATCGTCGATTTTGACGATCCCACAAAGAACGAGCTGCTTGTCGTCCGGCAATTGCAAATTGTCGGGCCGTCCGGAAAGACGATCCGGCCGGATCTGACTGTGTTCCTCAACGGCATGCCGATCGCGCTGATCGAGTTGAAGGACCCGGCCGACACGCGGGCGGACTTGCCGGCCGCGATCGCGCAATTGCAGGGCTACGTGGAGCGCGTGCCCGACCTGTTCGTGCCGAACGTGCTGCTGGTTGTTTCGGACGGGCTGCTGACCCGCGTCGGCTCGATGACGTCAGGATTGGACCGATTTCTGCCCTGGCGGCCGGAAGGGGGCGGAGAGCCGACGCTCGAGGCGCTGATCCGCGGGCTGTTCGAGCCGTCGCGGCTGCTGGATTACCTGCGCTCGTGCGTCGTGTTCGAGGAGGACGATCGCGGCAACATCGCCAAAAAGATCGCCGGATATCATCAGTTCCGGGCGGTGCGAAAGACGCGCGCCAGCGTGCTCAAGGCGCTTAAGCCCCCCGCCGGCGCGAATACGACGGCGGGCGCAGGCAAGGGGGGCGTGGTCTGGCATACGCAGGGGTCGGGGAAGAGCCTAACGATGCTGATGCTGGCCGGGGCACTCATCCGCGAGCCGGCGCTGGCAAACCCAACGATCGTGATGGTCACCGACCGCAATGACCTGGACAATCAGCTTTTCGACACCTTCGCCGCTGGGCAGGCGCTCTTGCGTCAGGCCCCGGTGCACGCCGATAGCCGCGCGCACCTGAAGGACCTTCTCGACCGCGCAGCCGGCGGCGTGGTCTTCACGACGATCCAGAAATTCACGGAGGAGCAATCGAAGATTTCCGAACGGGCGAACGTCGTGGTCATGGCGGACGAGGCGCACCGCAGCCAGTATGGCTTCGTCGAGGGCGGAGCGAAGTGGATGCGGGATGCCTTGCCCAATGCGACGTTCGTCGGCTTCACTGGGACGCCCCTCGATCGCGACGACCGAAGCACGCCGCGAGTTTTTGGCGAGTATGCGGATGTGTACGATGTGCGCCAAGCGGTAGTGGACGGCGCGACCAAGCCGCTGTTCTACGAGTCGCGTATCGTCAAGTTGACGGTTGATGACGCGGGCGCGACGGCGGCGGAGGCGGAGATCGAGCAGGCGACGGCGGCGAGCAGGGCCGGGACCGACGCGCCGGACAACGTGCGCGTGCCGCTCGAAGCGCTCGTCGGCGCGCCGGAGCGCATCAAGTCCGTCGCGTCGTTCATCGTTGAGCACTGGGAGAAGCGCCGCGCCGCGATGGAAGGCAAGGCGATGGTGGTGACCATGAGCCGCGACATCGCCGCGCGACTTTATCAGGAGATCAAGGCTCTGCGGCCTGAGTGGGACGATCCGGACAACGACAAGGGTTTGATGAAGGTCGTGGTCACCGGCGGGCCGGACGATCGGGAGCCGCTCTTGAGCCACGTCCGAACGAAGGAGGCGCGCAAACGTCTTGCGGAGCGATTCAAGAACCCCGAGGACGATTTCCGGCTGGTGATCGTCGTGGACATGTGGCTCACCGGCTTCGACGTGCCGTGTGCCCATACGATGTACCTCGACAAGCCGCTGGCCGGGCACAACCTGATGCAAGCGATTGCTCGGGTGAACCGCGTCTACGGCGAAAAGCCGGGCGGGCTGATTGTGGAAATGCTGGGGTTGGCGGATCAGTTCGCTGACGCGCTAGCAACATACGCGCAGGCGAGCGGGAAAGACGAGGAAGCGTTCAAGAAAGTGCAAGATGAGGCAGTGCCGGCGATGATGTCGGCATTCGAGAAGCTGCGCGACTTTTTCCACGGCTTCGACTACGCCGCGGCACTGGATGCGCCGCCGCAGTCGGTGCTTGGCGTTTACGTCGCTGCAATCGACTACGTGCTGAGGCAGCGCGGCGAGAACGGAGAGTTCGCCGCGTCCGCCGGCGCTTCGCTGCGCGAGAATCCAGGGCGGCGGCGGTTGCGCAAGCTGGTGAAGGAGCTGTCTGCCGCGTTCGCGTTGGCGGTCCCGCGGCCGGAGACGGACGCGATCGCTCCGCACCTGGCGTTCTATCAGCGCCTGGTGGCGATGCTGCAAAAGCGGCTTGCCGATGAGACCGATGACGGCAGCCGTTTCCGCCAGCGTGACGTTGATGCCGCGGTGCGTCAGGTTATCGGTAGCGCCGTTGATGCCGGAGAAGTGATCGACCTGTTCGCGGCAGCAGGACTCGACGCGGCGCGGCTGGACATTCTTTCCGAAGATTTCCTCCAGCGCGTGTCGGCCCTGGAGCAGAAGAACCTGGCGATGGAGACGCTGCGTAAACTGCTGAACGATCAGGTCCGCGTGACCGAACGAAAGAACATCGTACTCAGCAAGCAGTTCCGCGAAGCGTTGGAAGACGCGATGATCCGCTATACGAACAAGCAGATTACCACTGCGGAAATGATCTCGAAGCTTCTGGACCTCGCCCGATGGGTGCGCGATGCCCAGAAGCATGGACAAGAACTTGGATTGACGGATGAAGAGACCGCTTTCTATGACGCGTTAGCGGAAAACGGGTCGGCCAAGGAAGTGATGAAGTCCGATACGCTACGGTTGATGGCGCGGGAATTATCGGAGGAAGTGAAGCGCCTGCCCAAGCTCGACTGGGCACGGCGCGAATCCGTGCGCGCCGACCTACGCCGGCGTGTGCGACGACTCTTGGCGAAGTACGGCTATCCGCCGGATTTGTCGGAAGACGCGACACAACTCGTTCTTAAGCAGGCGGAATTATCCACGAGCAATGAACATGAATAGACGGTAAAATGCCGGCTCACGCCGTCACGGTCTTTCGCATCTTGAATAGGTGCGCGCGGAGCGGATCCTCGTCGCGCACCGAATTATGCGGCCGGAACGCCCGAATGAACGATCGTGGGCCAAGAAACGGCGCCAGGAATCGAATCGGGTTTCCGCTCCTGACGCCGTTTTCTATTCTGGACCAACTGTCGGCAAGCAGGTGAGTCTCTACGACATCCGTCGCGTGGCCAAATTCTGCGTTTGCAGGATACTATACATATGTATGTACTTGTGATCGGCCGGGGAGGAAGAAATCCTCGGTTGCCGGCGGTGTTTGCCGACGCGGCTCGTTCGTTGACAATTCGGAATTGGGCGCGCGTCGAGCAGCCCTCGATGCGCGCCGCCAAATCGACTGGGAGAAGCGGACAGTCCTCGTTTTGCTCCGCCTCGTTCAGTTGGAGCGGTCCGTGATCGGCGCGAGCGAATGTTGCAGAGCCAGCCGGCCGCTGGACGCGCGAATTGACTTTGGTAAACTGTGCGGACCGAGTTCGTCGAGCGCCTTACAAATCCGGCTGGGAGAAGGGGGACAGTCCCCGTTTTGCTCCGCGGACTGCGCATAAGGGGGACAGTCCCCGCCCGATTTGTTAGACGCTCTCAATGGTGCGTCAGCGCTGCGCTCGACACACCCTACACGTTTCGCTGCGGCCAAATGATGGAGGCATTGATGCATCCCAGATTGAATCGCCGCGAGTTTGTCGGCGCGGCTGGCGCCGCGGGGGTGGCGCTAGCCGTTGCCGGGCGGTGCCGGGCGGAAGCGTTCAAGCATCCGTTTCATAAGGCGGTGATGAGCGACAAGACCGATGACGCAAAGCTCAAAGAGATCAAGGAAGCCGGGTTCGAGGGGATCGAGGCACTTCAATGGCAGGTCTCGCCAGAGGAGGCGAGGGCGGCCCGCAAGCGGGCGGAGAGCGCCGGGCTGGTGATTCACTCGGTCCTGCTCGGCTGGCTCGATTTCAACAGCGAGAATCCGCGCGAAGTGGCCAATTCGCTTTCCAAAGCCGAGATCGCCTTGCGCGCCGCTCAAGGCTATGGGGCGAGCGCCGTGCTGTTGGTTCCCTGCAAGTTGGGCAGCAATATCGCGACGCCGAACGCCTGGGATTTCGATATCGACTTCGATCCCCAGACGGGCCACGTCAATCGAATCGTGAAAGGGGACAACGCGAAGTTCAAGGACTACATCGAAGCTCAGAATCGAGCGACCGACATGTCGCGCGATGCGCTGCGAAAGCTGATCCCGGTGGCCGAGGCGGCGGGAGTGCTGGTCGGAGTCGAGAATGTGTGGAACAATTTCTGGGTCCGCCCCGAGTTCTTCAAGCAGCTCGTCGAATCGTGCGAGAGCAAGTGGATTCAGGCCTATTTCGACATCGCCAACCATGTGAAGTATCTGATCCCGCCGGAGCAGTGGATTCGCACGCTAGGGAAGCTGATCGTCAAGTGCCACGTGAAGGACTACAAGCTCACGGCGGACGGCCACGGCGGCTCCTGGCCGAAGCTCCGCGAGGGGAGCGTGAATTGGCCGGCCGTGCGCAAAGCCCTCGATGAGATCGGCTACAACGGCTGGGGCACGATCGAAGCGCCCGGCGCGATCTCGCTCGCCGAGCAGAACCGGCGGTTCGATCTGATTGTGGCCGGTGAGTGACGGTTGCGGCGTAAATTCAGAGGAACAAGCTGACTGGCTGGCTCGCGCACATCGGTTCGCAAGCGAACCGGCTAACGCTCGTCTTCTGACCTCCGACCTCTGACCTCCGACCTCTGACCTCCGACCTCTGACCTCCGACCTCTGGCCTTAGTCCGACATGCCATATCAGCCGCTGGTAGTCGTGCTGGCGGGCGTTTGTGCAGGGATTGTCGCGGATCGGCAGATCAACTTGGCAACCGCCGCATGGCTGATTGCCTGCGCAGTTGCTTGGGTCGTTTGGCTCGCGTTGTGGAAGGTTGGCCGTGACACTCTGGCGGCAGCAACGTTGATTGGCGCGCTCGTCGCGCTTGGCGGCGGCTGGCATCATGCGTATTGGCATCTCTATCACGTCGATGAAATCGGCCGCTACGCGCGCGAATCGTCGGCGCCGATCTGCATCGAGGCGATCGCGGCGAGCGGACCGCGGCGGATTCCGCCTCCGCCGTACGATCCGCTGCGGCCTCCCGAGCCGGACGACGTGACGCGGCTGCCGATTCGCGTGGCCGCGATTCGCATCGATGATCGACTCGAACCGGCCTCGGGCAACGCGCTGTTGGTGGTGGAAGGCGATCTATTGGGCGTTCACGCGGGCGACCGGCTGCGGATTTTCGGCCGCATCTCCGCCCCGTCGCCGGCTGGAAATCCGGGCGAGCAGGATTTCGCGGAATTGGCCCGCGGGCAGCGGCAGCTTGCAATCGTGCGAGCAAGCTACCCGCAATGCGTGGACGTCGTCGAGCGGGCCTCCGGTTGGAGCCTCGATCGCGCGGTTGAAGAGCTGCGCAGCCGCGGCGATCGGCTTCTTTGGCGGAATCTCTCGCACGAGCGGGCGGGGCTGGCGGCGGCCGTTTTGCTCGGCAGCCGCGACGAACTCGATCCGCGCCGCGTTGAAGCGTTTCTCGAAACCGGCACGATCCATATCGTCGTCGTCGCCGGACTGCACGTCGGCATACTTGCCTATCTGTTGTTCAAAGCGCTGCGGACCGGTTGGATGCCGCGCGGATGGGCGCTTTTGAGCGTGGCAGCGATCACGGGGATGTATGCGCTCGTGACCGATGCCGAGCCGCCCGTGCTGCGGGCGACCGTGCTCGTCTGGATCGTTTGCGGCTCGATGTGGCTGGGGCGCGGCGGATTGGGACTCAATTCGCTCGCGCTGGCGGGGCTGGCCGTTGTTGCTTTGAACCCGACGGATCTGTTTCGCCCAGGCACGCAACTCTCCTTCCTCTCGGTGGCGGCAATCATCGCATTTGACCACCTTTGGAACCGCCGGCCAGCACTCGATCCGCTCGCGCGGTTGATCGCCCAAACGCGCCCATTGCCGACGCGAATGCTGTGGATTGCCGGCCGCGAATTGCGCTCGGTCGCGCTCTTGGGGCTGACGATTTGGCTCGCCGTCTTGCCGCTGGTGATGGCGCGGTTTCACGTCGTCACGCCGGCGGCGATCCTCGTCAATCCGCTGCTGATCGTTCCACTCACGCTGGCGATGGCCTCGGGTTTTGGCGTGCTCCTGTTCGGGTGGCTGTTGCCGCCGCTGGGAGCGCTATTCGGCCGGTTTTGCGATTGGAATCTGCACATCTTGGAATGGTCGATTGCTTCGACCGCGTCGATCCGTGGCAGTCATTTTTGGGTCCCTGGGCCGCGGGATTGGTGGCTGGCGGTCTTCTACCTTGGCCTGGCTTGGATCGTGTTCGTCCCGCAGAGGGCGCCGCCGCCGCGCTGGCGCTGGGGGCTGTTCGCCGGCTGGTGCGGAATCGGCTTTGGCGCGGCCTGGCTTGCGGCGCAGCGGCCTGCGCGGCTTGACTGCACGTTTGTCGCGGTCGGCCACGGTTGCGGCGTGGTGGTCGAGTTGCCGAATGGGAAGGTGATCGTCTCCGACGCCGGGCGGCTCGGCTCGCCACAGGTCGGCGCCCGCGAAATCTCAGATTGTCTTTGGTCTCGCGGCCTGACGCACATCGACGCGATCGTGATCTCACACAACGACACGGACCACTTCAACGCCGTGCCCGAGTTGTTGCGACGGTTCTCGGTGGGCGCCGTTTACGTGTCGCCGGTCATGTTCAATCGCGATACGTCCGCGCTCGGTGCGCTCAAAGAGGCAATCGCCGCGGCCGGAGTGCCGCTTCGCGA
Organism: Pirellulales bacterium; assembly: GCA_035939775.1. Classification (NCBI taxonomy): domain Bacteria; kingdom Pseudomonadati; phylum Planctomycetota; class Planctomycetia; order Pirellulales; species Pirellulales bacterium. The sequence continues at coordinate 9,379 of DASZFO010000229.1, forward strand.
GACTTCGATCCGCGATCGGTTCCTGACCGGCGATGCGGCGACCGTCCGCGTGCTGCATCCGCCGCCGCAGGGAATGGGCCAAACCGAGAACGCCGATAGCATTCTCCTGGCAATCGCATGGTCCGGCCGAAGCATCTTGCTCACGGGCGACCTGGCCTCGCCAGGGCTGGAGGCGGTGGTGGCGGCGCCCACTCCGCCGTTCGACGTTGCCATGGTCCCGCACCACGGCAGCGCTACGAGCAATCCGCCGCAGTTCGCCGGCTGGTGCCGGGCACACTGGGCAGTCATCAGCGGCGACCTCGCGCACGACTCGCGCATCGCCGTCGACGCTTATCAAAAGTCCGGGGCGATCGTGCTCAACACGGCAACATCCGGCGCGGTCCATGTCGAAATCGAACCCCGCGGGACAATCCACGTCGATCGCTTTCGCGCCGGCGACCGCTGGTGAGCGGGGCAGGTTGAAAGAAATCTCTGCGATCAACCGAAAAAAATGTTGACATTCTCCCCCCCGTAAGTAGATTAGCGGATAGGTGTTGGCTTCAAGACGGGCGCGGCGCGCAGGCGTTGGTCCAGTCGTTTCTTGGCAAGCATTCCAGTCTAAAGCGATCGACGCGGCTGCCAAGAGATCACCTTTGCGATTTGTTCCGGAAAGGGAACGTCTAATGAACATACAACCCAATGCGAGCCGATTCGTTGGATTCTTTCGCGGAACGATTGTTGTTGTCGGCTTGCTGGTGTTCGTTCTAGCGGCCTCGTCCGCGCGAGCCGTCGTGATCAATGGCGCGACGTATGCCGCGGAAAACGGCGGGCCGGCGCCAAACCCTACGTCGAAGTCTTATAACGTCGGCAATCTTAACAGCGCTTCGGCGAGCATACGTTCTGACGTAGTCTATTCTCACGCCCAATCCTGGGCACAGGCCACATTGACCGGGTCCGGCGTGGTCAAGAGTAGTGGCGGCCGCGGCTGGGTCGACGTGCCGCCGACTGCCGTCCCGCCACTATATGACGGGAAATCCAATCTCTGGAATGCCTACGCCAGCGGCACGACACTAGTGGCCAACTACACGGGACCGGGAGCCCCCCCGCCGACGGCGACGTTTCAGTTCCAGATTCCCCAGAACGGCGTCCCGGGTTTCAATTCGGCCAGCAGCGCCACCATTCTTCCGACCGATCCGACTCAGCTCACTCCCCCCAGCAATGGTCAAGGCCTCGTCTTGAGCGGCAGCAATGGCTCGCTGGCCTTCCCCTCGTTTTTCGATGTCTTCGTGCAGGTCGATGCGACTGCGCAGCAAGGGGCAACGTTCGTGAACCTCTTTCACGGCACGTTTACTTTCGACCCCGGCATGCGAACGTTCACGAATCAGACCGGCGGTTTTGCCGGCGTCAACTTCGGCATCACGCCGGATCCCGTCTTTCCCAACACATTTCACGTCTCCTATCCCACGATTAACGGCGGGTCGTTTGACGCGGCGGTTGGAGTTCCTTTCGATGCGAATATCAACGTCTATGCAACGATGGGAGATCCAAGCCAGAGCTTTAACTTCGGCAAACCTTCCACATATCCGAACCCATACGATTTTACACCCTACAACAACCCACTCACCAACGGGCAACCGGTCGGTGCCGGCGGCACGATAACGACCAATTTCTTTACGGATCCGAGCAAATTTACCGTCACGGCCGTGCCCGAGCCCTCGTCGCTCGCGCTCGCCGCGGTTGGTGGGCTGGGAATGATTCTGGCTATGCGGCGACGATCGCGGTCGCGCTGAATGCGGCGGCGGCACGTAGCGGAATTCGCCAGAATTCCGGGCGAGGGGCAGGGGACAGAATTAGTGGAATTCCGGAGAATTCCGCTACGCGATCCCGGCTAGTTTGCGCTCAGCACTTTGTACACGCTGACCGGCTGGGCCCGGTTGCGGACGTCGATCGTGCCGATCTCTTCAACGTTGAACGCGCCCCCGGTCTGGGAGTGCGTCGTCTCGTCGATGCAGATTTCGTTCGGCCTGGCGAAGGTTTCCAGCCGCGCGGCGACGTTCACGGCATCGCCGATCGCCGTGTACTCCATTCGGCGCGCGGAGCCGATATTTCCCACCACGACCGGTCCCGTGTTGATTCCCACGCGAATTCGCAGCGCTGCGCCCCCCGGCTTCGGCACTCGAAAGTCGCGGATCCGCTCGCGCATCTCGAGGGCGCAACGGATCGCCGAGCCGGCGCTGTCGGGACTGGGCATCGGGGCGCCGAACAGGGCCATGATCGCGTCGCCGACGTATTTGTCGATCGTGCCGCCGTGAGCGAAGACGAGTTCCGTCATCATCGTCAGGTATTCGCGAATGAAGCCGGCCACCTGAACCGGCGGCAGCCCCTCGCAGATCTTCGTGAACGACACGATATCGGAGAAGAGCACGGTGACGACTCGCTCGGTAGGGGCGAGCGGGTCCTCACCGTTGCCACGGTGACTGATCTGCTCGACGATCCGGTTGTCGAGATACTTGCTCAGATAAGCGCGGGCCTCTCGTTCGGAATCGACCAATTGGCTCAAGCGGCCGCGCTCGATCCCGATCGCTGCCTGATGCGCCACGGCCAACAGCAAGTCGAGATCGTCTTCGTTGAAGATTTTAGTGAAGCGGGTCGAATCGAGCGACAGGAAGCCGATGATGTTGTCGCCGGTCCAAAGCGGCACGCAGAGCGTCGAGCAAACGTTCATCTCTTCGAGCGACCTGAGGATATTCGCCGACCCGCCTCCCTGAATCAGCACACCCGAGCGGCGATCGAGCAGCGTCCGCAAGACGGTCCGGCTCACGCGGACTTGTTGCCCCTCCGCCAGTCCGAGGGCGGCGATCGGCACCGGCCGGCGCTGATCGTCCAAGAGACAAAGCAAGCCGCGATCGGCCCCCGTCTGCTCCAGCACGATGACCAGGATTTCGTCCATCAATTGCTTGGGATCGAAGATCCGCACCAACTTTTCACTGACTCCTTGGATCAACCGAAGCTTGGCCTCGGCAAGGCCTTCGTTCGGGCGGCGCTTGAGGCTCGGCGGTTCCACTTTTCCCGCCGCACGCGCCGAAGCGGTCAGCAGCATCGTCTGGGCCGCCGTGGGCGCCGCCGGATCGACAGGCCGGACCTCAAAATGAGAGGTCGATTCTTCTTCCGGCGTGTCGTCGATCAATAGCGACCGCTCCCAAACGCTGCCGGGACCGCCGCTGTCCGATTCATTGTCGCCGACGATCGATTGCAAGAAGGAGCTGGCGTAACCCGATCCGCCGGACTGTGCGCCGATGGCGGGCGCGGCCGCGGCCAATTCGGTTTCGAAGATCAACTCGGTTGCGCCGAGCTGGATCCGGTCGCCCGGTCCGAGCCGCGCGGTCGGAACGCGCTGGCCGTTAACGAAGGTGCCGTTCAAGCTACCGCGATCTTCGATTCGCCAACCGTTCTCGTCCCGGACGAGTTGAGCATGTTTTGAGGAGCATGCGCTGTCGGCCAAGGGGATGGCGTTCGAGGCGCCGCGACCGACCGTGACGGTCTCTTCGCCCAGATTGTGGACGATCCCATCGGCGGTTTTGAGAATGGCCATGAACTCAAGTTTACTCAGCCGGACCCAAAAGCACGAAGGGGGCCCAATAATATGGCGACGCCCACTTCGGGTTGGCGCGGATCGACTTGCGGGCTTCCGCGAGCGCGGTCGCGTAGTTCACTTTCGTTCCCTGCCGATCGGCCTTGGCGATCGCCCCGAAAAACGTCCCCATCAACTCGGCCGTCGAGGCGTCGTCGACATTCCAGTGGCTGCAAACGACGCGCTTTCCCCCGGCGGCCAAGAACGCTTGAGCGAGCGTCGCCCCGGCCTCTAGGGGCCGATCGGGGCCGACATTCGTCTGGCACGCGCTCAACACCACAAGTTCGCAGCCCGAAAGCGGCAGCTCATGAATCTCGTGAATTGAGAGAAAGCCGTCGTCGTCGGAGGATTCGCTCATCCCCCGGCTGGGAGCGAGTGCAATCGCGCCGAATAAGTTGTCGTGTTGGGTGTCGACCAAGCCATGCGCGGCAAGGTGGATATAGCGGCGGTTGGCGATTTGGGATCGCACATTTCCTTCGGTCGCGTCGTCCCATTCCAGTCGTTTGACGCGATCGGCCGGAAACGACTCTGCCACCCGATCGCACTCCTTGGCCGTTCCCGGCAAGAGCGGCAGTCGGCCGCCGAGTTCCAAGAAGGCGTCGCGCGAAACCGCGGCCAACGAATCCAAATGAAGCTTATCGTCGGTCTGAGGGTAGTGCGGATTCCCGACGGTGAGAACGGTCGCGGCGGTCTTCGGATCGGCCGCGGGCCGCGAAAGAAGATTGACAAGGATCGTCGCCGAGGGTGCATAGGTGATCGAAGGAAAGACGTCGAGCAAATAGCGCGGCGACTCGCCCGATTCGAGCAGCAGCGCCTCGAATGGGAGTTGATGCAACGCTCCGTCGGGGACGATAGTGATTCCTTGCGGATTGCGCTCTGCGATGCGCTTGCGCACTTCGCGTGGCAAGAGCACTTCAGCCAATTGCGTTCCTTGCTCGGCGGCCATCACTCCCTTCTGCGAGTGAACGATGCCGCTTAGGCCGCGGCCGCCGGCGCGATCGCGCAGGTCGGCCAGATACTGGCTCACGATCTGAACGGCAATCGGCCGCGTCAGCGGGCCGGCCTTCATCTTCAATCCAGCCGCCAGCGGCTCGGGAATCACCAGCGGCACGACGTCAACCGGCGTTTGCGGATCACCGATGATCAATAAATGGCTTTCTTTCGAGCCGAGATAATAGAAGAGCATGAGATTATGGGAATCGCCCATTAGTCGGCGGATCGAATCGAGAGACCCAATCGGCGTGCCGCGCTCGCGCTGCTCGCGATAAAAGGAGCTGGCATTGCGGATGTCGGTCCAGACTTGAGCAAATTGCTCTTGGGCGCCGGCGTAGTCCTTCAGCAATTGATCGAGAGACGATTGAGGATCCGTCGCGCCCGCCGCGGCCTGCATCTGGCCGCGGAGCGTCCCCAGCTTCGTTCGGAGGGTCCGCTCGCGGTCGAGCAATTCCTTCGCGCCTGGTCCGGTCAGGGTTTCGCGCAGATCGACTCCGGCGAGGCTGAGCTGATCGAGAAACGTGCGATTGCGTCCTTGTTCGGCGAACTGAAAGGCCTCATCGATTCGGCCGGCTTGCAGGTTGCATGCGACCAAGAGATCGAATGCGAAATCGAAGTGACTGAAATACTCGGCCCGCTCCTCCTCGGCGCCGAAGGTTCCGGCTCGCGGCGCTTCGACCAGCTTGACCGCAGCTTGCAGCAACGTGATGGCTTCGTCGAGCTTTCCCTCGCCGCGCAGGATTTCTGCCAAATTGCAGTACGTTAGGTAATGCACGGCCGGATAGGCCTGAATCGTTTGCTGCAAGGCTAGGGCTTTGCGAAACAGCGTTTCAGCTTTGCCCGGTTGTCCGCGAAGTGATTCGGCCGTCCCCAGAAAATACAGCGTTCGCGCGACTTGGGACGTTTGCCCGGCGGCCTGCTGAATCTCGATGGCGCGGTTCCAATCGTGGGCCGCCGCGTCGAATTCGCCGCGACGACTGGCGATTGCCGCTCTCTGATTCAATACGGTCGCGGCGACCGGTTCATGTTCGAGCTTGTCGGCCTGACACAGTTCCCATGCGTGCCGGTTGGACTCGGCCGCGTCGTCTAGCCGATTGGTCGCGATGTCGAGCCACGTCATGGCAGAGTACAAACTCACCGCGCCCGGAGCGTCACGACCAAAGACACGCTCGAACACGTCGATCGCTTCGCGGCATTTTCCGAGGGCCCGATCGAACTCTCCCTGGCTTTTATAGGCCATCGCCAGATTGAGGAGCGAGTTGCTGAGCGAATCTTCAGCCACGCGGCCACGCTGGCGATAGATGTCGATCGCGCGATCGAACAAGTTGATCGCCTTGGCGTATTCCCCTTTGGCCAGATAGACGCTCGCCAGATTATTGAGCGAATAGGCCAACCGCATGTCGTCGGGATGGAGAATTCGAGTGCGGACCGCCAACGCCTCCTCGAATAGCGCTTGGGCCTCGGTGAACGACCCGATCGCCCGCTCGACGACCCCCAGGTCGTTGAGCGCTCGGGCCAATGGATTCGGCGCGGGCGGATTTCGGCGGCGCCAATAGTCGAGGCTTTTAGTCAACAATGGCTTGGCCGCTTCATAGTTCTCGACCGCACCGTACAGCGCCCCGAGATCGGCGCTGGCCGCTTGCGTGAGCGGATGATCCCTTCCGAGGCGCTCCTGGCGCAGCTCCAGGAGACGGCGGCCGAATCCGATCGCCTCTCCGAATTGCCCCATTTGCTGATAAACGGTCTCAAGCTGGCCGAGCAGGCTCATCACGGCGTTAATTCCGTTTTCATCGCGCTCGGCTTTTGCCAGAGCGTCGGCATAGAGGGCCGCGGCGACGCCCCAGTGCTGCTTGGCATCGCTGACAAAACCTTGCGCCTGCAGCACTCCGGCGAGGCGGCTCTCCAGATCAGCTTCCGTGAGCGATCCAACGGCGAGCTTGTGCTCAATAGCAAGCGCGGCGGTAAACTCGTCGCGGGCGGCGGCGAACTCACGATCTTGCAATCGCAGGCTGCCAATCTCAGAGCGCGTTGTCACCTCGGCAGCCCGATCCTTCCGGGCGATCTGCACATCGAGGAGCTTGCGCTTGATCTCGATCGCCGCTGAAAAGTCTTCCAGCGCGACGTAAGCCACCGAGAGCGCCGCGACGCAATCTGGGAAGACCTTGGCGGGCAACTCGCGCTTCTCGACTCGCGCCACTTCGACCTTGCCTTCGGCGACGACTTGCGACCAACGCTCGCGGCTCTTCGCGGAATCTCCCTCCGCCTCAGCCAACTGGGCCGACTTCATCAGCAGCAACAGCCGCCGCGTCGGATCGCCGCGCTCGCTTTGATTGGCGCGAATCGCGTCCGCAAGATAGTGCTCCGCATCGTCCGAGCGATTGAGTGCCGTCAGGATATCGACCAATTGCAAGGCAATCTCGTCCAACTGCTGCTGGCGGATCGTGGCGTCGAGCTTCGGGGCGTTTTGAAGAAACGTTCGGAATCGCTCGGCCATGCGCAGGGCATCGTCGTTGCGCCCCCAGGTGCGATAGATTTGCACAAGCGGCCCGAGGCAATGCCCGAGTTCTTGCTTGGGGAGCGAGCCGGCATCGACGGCGGCCAACACGTCGCGAAACATTCGCTCGGCCTCGACCAACCGCCCGGCGGCAAAGAACGCCGAGGCCCGCAGCACCGTCGTTTGATCGGCCGGCGCCGTCGCCGGCTCCGCGGCGAAGATCGACGACAGACCGACGAGCAACAGGACGACAGTTGAGAGACAGGCTCGCATGTTTAGCGTCAGGAATTGCTCACAGGTGCGGAATGACAAGTCCGTGAAACGATGCGAAGGTGCTGTGCAAAGTCTTTTCGAACGCGATGTCCAAGGGATCTTTTCGCGACTTCACGACGGCCCCCAGACCGCGGCTGAGTTCTTTCGAACCGACCTGATAAAAATCGCTCAATCGGACGGCATTCTTGGGATACGCCGACTGGCGCTCGAATCTCGACAATTCGGCCCCCAGCAACGGTTCATCGCGGGCGGCAACCATCACGAACTCCGCTCCACGTTGGCTATCGATGCCGCGCCAATCGTCCGCCGCTTCCGGCGAATCGACCTTCATCACTGGGCTCTGGTGATCGGCGTCGACCGGCCAAAGCCGCTCGGGCTTTCCATTGACATCATACCAATAGAGATAGACGTAGCGGGGCACGTCCAACTTGACGTGGAACTGCACCTTATCTCCCTCATGCAGAATCAAAGGCTTTCCGCCGAGCGGATGCCAAACGCCTGCTTCGGTGGCCGCCTGATAGTCAATGTCCAACTTGGGGGTGCCTGGGCTAAACGGACTCGATTGCTCGGCACCGTTCGTTCCCGCCTGTCCAGAACCGCCCGGCGCGACTCCATGCGAACCATCGAGCGAGCGGGTCGAATCATTGTGCCCCGGTCCCCAAATCAGCATGAGCGCGACGCCCGCCGCCGCAGCCGCTCCCGCCAAACCTCCCGCCCACCACCGCCCCCACCGCGCCGGGGGGGCGCCGGCCAGCGCCTTTCGCAAATCGGCCGCCATATCGGCGGCGGTCGAGTAGCGGTCGGCCGGGTTCTTCGCCATCGCCTTGAGGCAGATGTCTTCGAGCGGCTTGGGGGTTTTGTCGTCGATCGTGCGGGGCGGCGATGGCACGCGGTGCTTGACTTGCTCAAGCAATTCGCTCAGCGTGCCACCGTTGAAGGGCAGCCGCCGCGTGAGCATCTGATAGAGCATGACTCCGAGCGAATAGATGTCGGTCTGCGGGCTGGCCCAATGGGATTGCCCGGCCGCTTGCTCGGGGCTCATATATGCGGCGGTGCCGAGCACGCGCCCGGCGTCGTCCTTGAAAAAGTGGTCGTCCATCTTGGCTAGCCCAAAATCGGCGACGTGCGGGCGGCTCTCTTCATCGAGCAGGATATTCGCCGGCTTGATGTCGCGATGGACGATGCCGTTCTTGTGGGCATGGTGCAGGGCCTCGGCCGTGTCGGCGACCCAGCCGACGATGTCTTCAAGGGAGTAATTGCCCGCTTCGAGGCGGCGCTGGAGCGTTTCGCCGCGGATGAATTCGTAAACGATATAGACCCGGCCGTCCTCGGATTGGCCGGTGTCGAGAACGGTGACGATTCCAGGATGCCGCAAGCGGGCGGCGCTCTGCGCCTCGTGTAGAAACTCCTTGACGCGCTCCGCCGACGAAGCGCCCTGCCGATGCGGCAGCTTGATCGCAACGTCGCGCTTCAGGTCTTCGTCAAAACAGCGCAAGACCACGCCGAAGCTGCCCGAACCGAGTTGCTGGCGAATCGCATAACGGCTGATTGAACCGGTCGCGGCAGCAGCCTGCGGCACTCGGGCCGCGCCGCCCGCGGTCGGAGATGATCCGCCTCCGGCAGTGCTCCCCGACGAACGGTTGCTCTGCTCGGTGTCGAAAACAATCGTTCCGCGGACTGCCGGCTCGTCGGCGCGGCTGTCGGAGCGCTCGGTTTCGATGTTTGGTCCCCCTAAAGCAATCGTGCCGATCAGTTCCTGGCCCGGTGGCAGCAGCTTGTTGGCATCGAGAGTCGGAAAGCGGTTGTGCAGCTCGTCGAGCGAGGGGGGATCGCCGTGGCGGGCGCGGATGAGCGCCTCATGTACGACGAGTTCGGAAAGCGAAACCGATGGATCGGATAGCTCGGAGTAATCGCGGAGGTAATCTTCGACTTTCTTGCGAGTCCCCGACCGCCAACGGCGCTCCATTTCGATTTTGACCAACTCAGCCAACCCGGCCGGCCGGTCGGCCGGAGTCAGACGCTCGACGTACGAGCGCAACTCAGGAAATGAATTGCCGCACTCCGACTCATAGGCATCAGCGCAATCGGCGACCGCCCACCATTGCGGCGAGAGGTAGTCCTTAATCACGTTTGGCATGGCTGCCTCCTAGAGACGTAGGACGAGATCGCCTTTTTTCGATGAATCCGTCGCGCGAACGACGTTTGTCGAAGCAAGCACCGCAGGCCAACGACGCGGCCACGATCTCCGGCAAGAAATAATCCGACCGCAATGAACTTTTTGTCGACACTGCGCGATGTGACGGTGGATGGTTGTCCGGCACCGTGGCCGCCACCCCGATCGACGATCGCGGATCCATCGGTGCATTCGCCAAGCCTTCAACCAATGCGCGCCGTTGCGCTGGCTGCGACGCGAGCGACTGCCGGCAATTCCAATCTTCGTCCGAACCGAATGCCCCTTGCCGGACGAACACATCGTCGAGGAGCAGCAAATCAGCGTCTCGATCGCTCGCCGCGCGGGTCAGTTCGGCGAGGAAATCCGCCCCGAAGGCAAAGTCGTTCGTTTCTTGCGGCTCGCCGTCGAGCAGCAGCGAATCCACTGCCGAATCGACCGGCCGCTCGGGGCCGGGACTGTCGAGCACCTGGTCTGCAACGGCCGGCTTCTGCGCTCCCTTTTGGTTCTGCGCCGACGCATGCAGCAGTCCATTGACGAACTCATGCAGCGCTTGCCAGGGCACCTGCGGCGTAGCGGCATTCAACACGGATTCGATCGCATCGACGGCGGCATCCGGCAAGTTGTGCAATCCGGCCGAGACCTCGATCGTACTGACGGCCGACTCCAACCATTTGGTCCCGCGAGCGACCGCGGCCGTGAATTGATCGACGGAGAAATCTCTCCATGACGGCAGGTTCATGCTCGCCCCGCCGGCGTTGGCTCCCAGCTCGATTTCCACGATCAGGTCGCCGACCCCCGCTTCAGCCACCGCGCCGAGCACCGAGAAAAGAACCGCGAAGTTGCCCAGCCCGAAAGAAAATCCCGGCATGCCCGTGGACGACAGATCGCCTTCGGCCAGCGTCGTCGGCTGCAAGACCGATTCGAAACTCGAGACGCGAACGACCTCATCCCCCTCCTCGGCGGCCAACAGCCGCAGCTCATGCCCTTCGCCGGCGAGCGCGAGCGCCACCGGATGCTGCAAGTTCTCGTTGAAGATCGCATCGGATTCGACCAGGCCATCGGCGGTGCCCGCGAAGATCGCCAGCGCCCCATTGACGTTGTTTCCCACGACCAATTCCACTCCGCCATTCTGGGCGAAATCGCCGGCGAGTGCCGTGATCGGGCCGACGCCGCCGGAGCCGATGTCGCGCCGCGAGTTGGGATCGAAGTCGCGATAGACTGTAAGCGTGTTCGACAGGTAGTTCAGCGTCACCAGATCGAGCCCGGCGCCGCCAAAGAGGTTGCCGACGATCGCCGCTTGAGGCCCGGCGCCAGTATTGAAGACGGTCGGATTGGCGTCGTTGAAGAACCCACCGCCAAGGGCCGGAAGCATGAATACGTTGTTCGAGCCGGAGTTCGTAGCTAACAGATTCGGCCCGTTGGGACCCGCGGACGGAACCAATTGTGCCGCGACCGGAGAAAGACCGACGTCGAGACGGGGCCCGGCAACAAAGCTGGGCAAAGGATGGCGATCCTGTAGCGTGGGCAGGGGAGTGTTGTTGATAAGAATCGAGATGTCGTTCGATTCCTGATTGGTGATAATCAGATCGGGGAGATGATTTGAGGTGCCGCCAAGGTTGGCCACTTGCACGTCGACCGGGTCGGTGCCCGCATAGAACGAGACAGGCGCAAGATCAAATTGTCCCGTTAAAGGATCGAAGGGAAAGACGAGTACGTCGTTCCCGCCGCTGTTGGCCACGATGAGGTCTGGAGAGCCATCGCCATTGAGATCGGCGAGCTTCACCGCACGGGGCGCAATGAAGCCACCGGGCAGAACAAACGTCTGAGAGCCGATTTCCAGAACAACGCGATCGCGGGTCTGATCGGACACGACCAAAAACTGCTGACCGGTGCTGCTCACGCCGCCCACGGAAATTGCGATTCCCTTGCCGATTCGCGAAAACGGCGAGAAGGTTCCATCGCCATTGCCGAGCAGGCCCATTACATCGCCGAACTCATTGCCGACGACGAGGTCGGAGATTCCGTTCCCGTCATCATCCCCGTCGGAGATTCCATTGCCGTCAAATTCGCCGATCGAAAGACCGTTGGGCACATTGCCGGCGTCGTATTGACCAGCCGGTTGAAAATTGCCGTGACCATCGCCGCGGAGGATCGTAATGGTATGGTTGTCGGCGTCGAGCACGGCCAGATCGAGATGGCCGTCGGGAAAGAAATGGCCAGCTCGCACGATCTTCGGCCGCAATCCGGCGACGATCCGCTGCGGATTTAAGAAACCGCCGGCGCCATCCCCTTCGAGATACGAGAGGCTGGCGTCGCCCGAATTGACGACCACTAAATCGGTGGTTCCGTTTTCCGTGAAGTCGCCGGCCACGAAGCTGCCGGCCCCGTCGAGGCTCAACAGAGTCGGCGAACCGTCGCCGATGAGATCGAAGCCGGCCTGGCCCGTTGTGGCGCGATAATGAACGGCGGCGGCAAATGCGCCGCCCCCTTGATTCAGAAGCACCGTAACTGTGCCAGCCACTTCATCGGTCAGCACGATCTCGGGCAGCCCGTCGCGATTAAGGTCGACAAGCGCCAGCTCCGCCGGATGGTCGGTCGCCGGGAGCGGCGCGAGCGCGGTGAAGCCGCCAGTCGCCGTGGCAAGGAAGACGGATACATCGCCGCTGCCGGCATTCGCGACAACCAAATCCTGGAGACCATTTCCAGTGAGATCTTTCGCCGCAATGCGGACCGGCTCCACGTCGGTTGCTAGCCGGTCGACCAGCGTCGAGATGCCGTTGACGTCGACCGCATAGAGCGACACGAAATTATCGTCGCGATCCACGGCCGCAATGAGATTTCGGCCGGCCGAAGTCACGATCGTGAAAGCACGCGCGGGTTGGGTGGGATTGACGATCCGCGCGGCGTTGTAGGCGCCCGGTTCACTCGCTCGGCCGGGCCGAACCAAAATCTGCCCGCCTTGTTGGCTCAGGACAATCGAGTCGGGCACTCCATCGCCCGTCACGTCGGCCAGGGTCGGGATCGAGTCGATCGCATCGGAACTGAATTTGTCGGGAGAGACGAACGTGCCGTCTCCGAAACCGAGCAAGACGGTTACTGTTCCGTCGACCAAGTTGACACAAGCCAGATCCGTTCGTTCGTCGCCATTCAGATCGGCCGCGATGAGCGCACTCGGCGATTGCCCGACGGGATAGGAGGCCGGTGCGGCGAACGTGCCGATCCCAGAGGCGGCGAGCACAGTGATATCGTTGCTAAGCGTGTTCGTGGTCGCCAAATCGAGATGGCCATCGCTCTTGAAATCACCAGCCACGATGGCCGACGGCTGCGTTCCGGCTGCAAAGCTTACCGCGGGAGCGAAGTTGCCGCCCCCTTGATCCATCAGAACCGATACATCGTTGCCGCCGGCATTGGCAGTGGCGATGTCAGTCCTCCCGTTGCCGAAATCGCCGGCCACGATGCCGACAGGATCCTTTCCGACCGGCAAAAACGTCGCCGGCGGCTGAAACATGCCATTCCCTTCGCCGCGAAGTACGCACACGGACCCTGTTCCGTGCGACATACCGTTTGAATCGACATTGCTGTTGGCAACAACCAGATCCATGTACGGGTCACCGGTAATTCTGGCGGCATAAATCGCATGAGGTCCAATGCCGACGGGGATCGTTTCGACCACGGAAACCTTGCCTCCGCCGTCGTTGAGCAGAATCGAAACCGTGTTGCTGAATTCGTTGACCACTGCGATGTCGAGGCGGCCGTCTCCATTAAAATCGCCTGTCACCAGGGCGACCGGGAATAATCCGACCGGAACGGGAGGTAGTATCGTCGGAAATGTTCCGTCGCCCTTCCCAAGCAGCACGGTGACGTCGCCCTGTTGTGTGGTCGGGTCGAAGGTTGTTGTCGCCAGGTCCGTTCGGCCGTCGCCGTTGAAATCGGCCGACACGATCGCAGTGCTGACACCAGTGCTGAGCAGGGTCTGCGGATCGAACGTGCCGTCGCCGCGACCCAGCAGGATTGAGGTCCCGCCGGGACTCACTGCATTGGCGACGGCCACGTCGAGTTGGCCATCGTCGTTGAAATTGGCGGCCACCAGACCGTTCGGCTGGTTGCCCACGTTGAATCGCGGCGGGGCCTGAAACGTCCCGTCCCCCAGACCCAGCCGCACCGACACGGCGCCGGTGATTCCGCCGGCCGTAGCAATGCCCAATCGTCCGTTGCCGGCAAAATCTGCGGCAACGAGCGCCTGGGGCTGACCGCCAACCAGGACCGTTTGGGCCGCTCCGAAGCTGCCGTTTCCAGTGCCCAGCGCCACGCGCACAAGAGAATCTTGCGAATTCGCCAGTGCCAGATCCAAATGGCCGTCATGGTTAAAGTCGCCAAGCAGTACGGAGCTGCGGAAACCGCCCGTCGGGCTCGCGGCCGGCTCGTTCCTGAGGTCGAGCCGTTGCTCGGGCAGGAAGGTTCCGTCGGCCTGACCGAGTAACAGCGAGACGTCTTGCGTCGCGGCGTTGGCGACCACAAGATCCATGTTTCCATCGGCACTTTCGACTTTTACGTCACCTACGTCGCCGGCGGCGATCGACGTGGGCTGATCGCCGACGGTAATGGGCTGTTCGGCTGTAAATGTCCCGTCGCCGCCGCCCAAAAGCACCGAGACGGAGCCCGCGCCCAAGGTCGTGCCGTATTGATCCGAGTTGCGATTGGCCACGGCCAAATCCAACTTGTTGTCGCCATTGAAGTCGGCCGCCACGATCGCATCCGGTCGCACGCCGACGGCAATGGGCTGTCCCGCCGTAAAAGTGCCATCGCCATTGCCCGAAAGTACGATCACGCTTCCAGGGCCATCATTCGGATCGGCCACTGCCACGGCAAGATCCAAATTGTCGTCCGCGTTGAATCGTCCGACTGCCAATGCCAACGGCTGGCCGCCGACCGGACCAATCGGAATCTCCATCGGCGCTTGAAAAGTGCCGTCGCCATTGTTAAGCAGCACTGATACGTCGCCCTGCGCGCCGCCGATTACGTTGGCAACCGCAATATCCGGATGACCATCGTTATTGAAATCCCCGACCACAATGGCCGTCGGCTGGTCGAACGGTGAAGAGTTAACTGCGGGAAGGGGATAAGACACCGCGGGGCGAAACGTGCCATCCCCGACCCCGAGGAGCACGGTCACGCTGTATGGAAACTGCCCGTTCAACACGACTAGATCGGGAATACCGTCGCCGTTCAAATCGGCTTCGGCGAGAGCAATTGGAACTTGATTGGCGGGAACATCCGAAAACGGAGGCGTAGCGGCGATGAACGAAGTCGCGAGGTGATATGCCCCCGTGGCGGCCGTGCCCGTCGAGGCCGACGACGCGACCGCCACGTAATAAGTTCCCGCGGGCAGATGCTGCTGGATTAAAGTGTCACCGCCCGATTGGCCATCTGCGGAAAGCAGCGCTTGCCGATCGGTGCCATACAGCGTCAACCTCGGGGCAAGCGCGCTGAGGGAATCCGGCGCGGCGTTGACCGTCAGTTGTCCCGGCGCCGTGACGGTAAAGAGATAGAAGTCTTGGTCGCCGAGGTTTCCGATGCTGCCGCCGACGCTGGTTGGCACGGCGATCGGATTGGCATTGTCGAGCGTGTCGTTCGGCTCGACCTCTTGCGTGACCGGCGGGGGAGAATTAACCATGACGTTCAACTGAAACGAGCCGACCGAGGCGTCCACGCCGCTGCGCGGAACGCGTGGATCGTAGGCGGCGTTCGCGGTCCCAGACACGCCCACATAGTAGATTCCGCCGTCGGTGACTTGATAGGTGAGACTCGGATCGCTCCCCGGAGTTGCGTTGGAGGCGAGTTCGTTCCCAGCGGCGTCGAACAACCGCAACCGACTCTCGAGCGGACTGCCGGAGGCCAGCGCATTGATGCCCAACTGGGCCGTATCCCCCTTGTTCAGTGCCAAGCTGAAGATATCGGCATCCGGCGGATCGACGATCTGACCGGACGCGGTAGTGGAAACACCGCGGATGAAATGCACGGGAGTGGCCGTGGCCAGGCTGAAGTTCGAATCGGGCGAGTTCACCAGCACCTGCAGCTCGAACGAGCCGACCGAGGCATCGACGCCGCTGCGCGGTGTGTTCGGATCGTAGGAATCGTTCCCGTTTCCCGAGATTCCGACGTAATATACGCCGGTCGCTGTGGCTTCATACTTCAAGCACGGATAGCCACCGGGATTGCTATTCGAGGTCAGTTCATTGCCGTTGGCATCGAACAATCGCAGCCGGCTCTCCAAGGTGCTGCCTGACGCAATGGCGTTGACGCTAAGCTGAGCCGCGTCAAACTGGTTGAGAGACAGCTTGAAAAGATCGGCATCGCGCGGATCGAAAATCAGGCCTTGCTCGCTGGTGGAAACGCCATGGACAAAACTTACCGTCGTCGCGTTTGCGATACTATTGTTCGGATCGCTTACCGGCGGATTGACGAGGAGCGTCAGGTCGTACTGGCCCGACGTGGCCCCGGATCCGCTCATCGAGACGTTCGGATCATAACCCGTATTAAACGCATCCGAGACCCCGACGTAATACTCGCCGGTCGCAAAGGCTGTGTAGTTGGCCGCGGAATTCCCAGAACCGCCGCTACCGCTGTTGGCCAGTTCGGCCCCCGTGGCGTTGAACACGCGCAGATAGCTGTTTAGCGAATTGGGAGGCACATTGACATTGGCCGAGAGCTGTTGGCCGAAAGAGAGATCGACTTGATAGATGTCGGCAGGATTGATGGCCGGATTGGTGGTTTCGTCGATGTTGCCCGAAACCGTGCTGGCGACCCCTTGCGTGAGGGCCTCGGGAATAGCCGTGGCGATCGTGTCGTGCCCGGTCAATAGCCGGCGGACTTCCAGCCACTCGAAACTCAAATGGCTGGCACGCTTTGTGACGCGGCGACGAGTCATGCGGTCTCAGCGGAAGGCGGACACGGTTCGGGCGAAGGGAATGCAGAAAGGCACCCCATTATCCGCACGGGGGGAGTTGCTCCGCAACTCCCTGCCTTCAAGAGCACTGTTCGGGGCTAGAATCGGAAACAAATCTCGGTGGAAATCCGACTTTGTTCCGGAAAGCTCAGGCAAGACGAGGTACGAAAAGCGCATGACAGCCGAGTCTGGCGATCGAGTATCTCTCCGCCGGATAACAATCGCCCGAGACCCCGAACCCGTCACCGCCCCTGCGTCACTGTCGTCAGCCGGTCAATCTGGACGTTCGGCACTTCTTGCACACCGCCGCCGGGCCAATGGACGGTGACGCCATTGACCGATTTGCGGTCGCCGAGGCCGAAGGTGACGGGCAGCTCGGATTGGGAGAGATAGCCGCGGGTGGGCATGACTTGCTGGCGGAGCGTTTCGTCGGCGATGTTCACTTCCACGACGGCGCCGATCGCGTCGCGGTTAGCTTTGGTGCCGACGAGCTTCAGCCGCAGCCAATGATGGCCCGTGTGCTGATCGTTGCGCAGCAGGCGCGGCGGGCCACCGACAGACGTGATGACCACGTCGAGGTCGCCGTCGCCGTCGATATCAGCGACCGCGCAGCCGCGGCCGACCAGCGGCTTGGCGAAATCCGGGCCGCATTTGGCCGGCGAAACGGCGACAAATTCGGTCTTGCTCTCGCGCCCGCAATTCCAGAAGAGTTGCGGCGGCTGGCGATATTGCTGGCTCGCTTGGACCTTGGAAATCTCCTCTTCCAAATGGCCGTTG
>DASZFO010000230.1 GCA_035939775.1 Pirellulales bacterium
GAGCTTGAGATATTGGATGTCGAGCGGGATCGACGAGTGCTTGAGCAGGCTATAACGAAGCACGTCGGCCGGCTCGGGAAAACGGGAATCCCAACCAATGAAGATCCTCAGCATGTTGAATCCCTTCCAAAGTGAATGATGCCTGCGGCGGCGCAGGTCGATTCGAGGATGGCGGAAAACGGCGGCGTCGGAACGGCCGCTCTCTGCGTGCGACACGCCGACCCGCCATTGGGTTGCACATTCCTTACTTCGGAACGGTCGCGCGGCCCGGTTGAGGAAAACGTCGATCCCTGACGGTTGCGTCGAGTTTTCCAATGCTAGCTGCTAGCTCGGGAATCAAGCTTCGAATGAAAACCCCGAAAGCGGCTCGGCAGCATTCGGCAGATCGAACACGAGCGGCGAAGGTGCCTTCGATTCCGTATTCGACGTTTCAGCGGCGTCGTCCGCCCGTTTTGTTCCCAGCCGCTCGCAAACTTGCAGCCAGGTCTCCCGTTCGATTTCCAAGACCCTCAGTGCATCGGCGAGCTTCTGCGGGGCATGATGAAACCCGGCGGAGACCACCGAGCGATAGACGAAGGCGTAGACGGCGGAAATCTGCCGCACCAGCGGCGACTCCAGGTTCGGCGCCAAGCCGGAGATCAACTGCGACACGATTTCCTGACAGCGAATCAGGGCGTTGAACGCGGCTTCGTTCTGGCGACTTCGCCAATGCAGCTCGGCGCCGCGGCCGAAGCGGATCGCGGCATCGATCAGCATCAACTGCAACTTTTGCGGAGCGGCCGTGAGGATCTCAGTCGCCAAATACTCTTCGCGCGCTGCGGGGGTCATGTTGATCTCCGATGCTATGGCACACGGAGTGTGCCTACTACGTTATCAGAACGCTGAGCCTATCGAGCCGGTCGAGCTGCCGGTCGAGCTGGTCGAACCGCTTGACGCGCTCGGGTTCAACGACGACGAGCTGCCGATCTGGCCGCCGATGGTGGCAAAGCTCTGGAGCGCCGACAGCGCGCTGAGGTTGGCTTGCATCTTCGAGACTGCCACCTCGGCGTTGTTGAACTCGTTGGTCAACCGCGTTTGATCGGCCGTCAGGCGGGCATTGAGTGTATCGATCCGTTGTTGGTTGCTCTGAATGGTTGCGGTGATGGCCGTGATTCGGTCGTCCAGCAATGAATTCGTCGGGCCAGCCAGTTGATCGACCAATGCGCTCAGCTTATCGGAAAAGCCCGAGCCGGAGGTCGTAAAGAACTGCTGGACGGCTTGCGGATTGGTGGAAATCTCATTCTGCAACTGATTCGAGTCGAGCTGCAGCGAGCCGTCCTGGGCGACTGTGATTCCCAACGCGGCAAGTGATTGAATCGACCCCGCGCCAGATACCGTCCCGGAAAGCAGATTCGACAAATCCGTGTCGACCTGCAAGAGGCTGCCGTCTCCTTGCAAGATCGCACCCGTATTGGTGGTCGTGTTGTAGCTGGTGTCGCTCGCAAGACTCGAATGCAGCGTGTTGTAGGTGTCGACAAAGGCTTGCACCGTCGTGGCGAGATTCGAATTGCTGGCGGCGACGGTCAGCGTGACGGGGGACGTCGCCGTGCCGTTGACCGTAACGGTCGCTCCCGGCAACACACTCTTGAAGGTATTGGTCGAGGACGCGGCCAGGAAACCCCCCGCGCCGGGCGTGCCGGAGAGCAAGAGCGCATCCTGGCCCTGAGCAGTCTGCTGGAGGCTAAATCCCGCCTGCGACGTGTCGAAGAGCAATTGGCTTGCGCTGCCGGTCGCTTGGCTAGTGAGCGTAAACCGGAATGGATTGACTGACGAGCCGTCGTTCGATTCCGACGCCGACACGCCCGCGTCCAGCCCATTGATCTTGTTGATCAAACTCTGCAGCGAGTCGGTCGAGGAAATGGCAACGTGGAAGGTAGTCGCGCCATCGACCACCTGCGTCGGCTGCCCGCCGATGGTCTGAGTGCTGGCGGCGCCAAGGATGTGCAAATCGCCAGCGGTGGTGGCGCTCCCTTCCTGAACCTTTAACGATCCGCTTCCGTGGGCCGTATCGACGAGTTCGACGCCGTCCCCTGTGCTATTGACCTGGGCTTGTACGGAGAGGCCCGTGTTGTCGATCGCCTGGATCAGATCGCCGACCGTCAGGACTTGGCTATTGACGTTGACCTTGGCGGAGCGGCCGCTGGTGTCGGTGATCGTGAACGATCCGGCGGCGACGCCGGCGCCGCCATTGAGCGAGGCGAGCTTGGTGTTTTCGCTGACGGTCTTTAGATCAAGATCGCCGCTGTTTTTCTCGGCCGCAGCACCATTCACGGCCAGACCAAGCTTTTCGGCCGTTTGATGAGCGTCGCCATCCGACACGATCAGATTGCTCGCGGTTGAACCCGTCGTGTCGGTCAACTGTATTCCGTTCCGGGCCGAGTTGACGCCGGCCTGGATGCCGATCCCCGCGGCATTGATGGCTGAGATCACGTCGTCGACCGTCTGGGCATGCGACAGATCGACGCTGGCGGTCGCGCCGCTTCGGTCAGTGAGATCGAGTGTGCCGAGGCTGTTGATCCCCGCCGCGCCATTCAGATCTTTGAGCAGTGAGGTGGCCAACCCGCCGAGCAGCTTTGTGCCGCTGATGACTCCCCCTGAAGCTGCGGCGGTCAGACCGAGATCCTCGACGGCATGGGAGCTGTTTTGATCGGTGATCGAAAACGTACCGCCGCCGGAAGTCAGATCGGTCAACTTAATACCCTGACCACCCGGCGAAATGCTTGCCTGGAGCTTTCCTGGGGCGGCGGCATTGAGCGCGGCGAGCACATCGCCGAGCGTCGTGGGCGATCCCGGCGGAATGGGTTCGATTATCGCGCCCCCCGAGGTGACAGCCGTGTCCGTATTGCTGACGATTCCGGTTCCGTCGCTGCCGGTGGCTGGCGCCGCGGTGAAGAGTTGGCTGGCGGTCGGATCGTTGTTCAGCGCCGTCACGATGTCGCTGGCGGTCGTTTGCCCTGCGGCAATCTGAAAGATCAACTTGGGTTGCAGCGGATTGCTGTTATCGTATTGGACGGTTTCGTGGCCGGCCGCGATCGCGCCGTTATTGACGAAGCTGATTTGCACATTGTCGAAGCTGGTGCCGCCGCTCTTCGCGGTGAACGTGAGCTTGGAATTCGTTCCCAGAGTGCCGGGCGTCGTGGCGGTCGATTGCGGACCGGCCGTCAGGGCGATATCGGATATCGTCACGAAGCCCGATCCGTTGCCCCCCGCGGCGCGATGCCCGGAGAAGGCCGCGGAAGCGGTGGGATCACGGCCGAGCGCCGCGATGATGTCGTCGGCGGTGGTTTTTCCCTGCTGGATTTTGAAGACGAGCGTCTTGGCCTGCGAGTTGTAGGTGACCGTCTCATTGCCGGCGGTGATCGAAGGATCATCAACGAATGTGGCCGTTACGCCGGCCAGCGTCGAGCCGGCCTGCTTGGCCGTGAATTGCACGCCGGCGTTGACGCCGTTGGCCGCGTCGGTGGTCCCCGAAGCGAAGGTTCCCGTGACCGGCTGCGTGTGCAGGGTGACATTGATCTGCGTGCCGTCGGCGAGGCTCACTTTCACGTCGGGCAAGACCGGATCGAACCGCACGCCGGTCCCGTCGTTGAGGCTGTTGGTCGGCACCCCATTGAACAGTGAAAGGATGTCCTGGCCGCTGGCGGTCGACGCGGCCGCATTGATGCCCGCCAAACCGAGCGACGCGGCGGTCGTGCCGCCGGCAACCTCTTGGACCTTCAGATTCGCGGCTGTCGAGCCGCTGGTGTCGGTAAGCTGGAGATGATCTCCGACCGCCTGGGCTTGAACGTGGATTAACGTGCTGGAGTTGATCGCTTGAATCACGTCGCCGATCGTTTGCGCCGCGCTGAGATCGATCGTGCCGGTTGCGCCGCTGCGGTCGGTGATTTGAATCTTGCCCGGCGCGACGCCGCTGCCGCCGTTGGTGAGCGCCAACGGGACCGAATTGTCGATAAATCCGCCGAACCGAAAGGAAAACGTGCCGGCGCCGATCGGCGAACTGTCGCTGGCAAACTGCGAACTTTGCAATTGCTCGGATTGGGCCTGCTGGAGCGGCGTGAACAGGTAGTTGCCCAATTGCGGAGGCGTTCCCGTCGCGTTGGCGGATGCCGAAAGGGCCGCGGAGTTGGTGCTCGTGACGGTGCGCTGACTATAAAGCGACGACTGGGAGAGGTTCTTCGCCGAGGATTGCAGCGCGATGAGCTGGGCCTCGAGCTGCGTGAGCGCCGTCTGCTGGTTTTGCAGCGTGGTATTCTGGGCCTTCAGATTGTTGACCGGCCCCGATTCCAATTGGATCAATTGGCTCACCGTGCTGGCGATCGGGAATCCGGTCACGAGGCCGGTGCTGGCGCTGATTCGACCCATCGACGTTTGCTCACGCTAGGTAGTGGCCCGACGGAACGACCAATGCGGCCCGCTGATCGTTCTCATCCGTTTGTGATCGGCCGCGGGACCGGTCGAATTGAGCAATTCCTGCCGCAATCGCTCGATCGGAATGGACCAATCGTCTGGCTGCACTTGTCGGAATAATCGGACCGTCGGATACCAAACCGTCTTGTCAGCACTTCCCAACCAATGCCACTCGGCGTTGATCCCCAAGACAACCCAGGTTGGCACGCCGAGAGCGCCCGCCAAGTGGGCAATCAATCCGCCGTCGCAAATCAGCAGATCGAGCGCCGCGATTCGGGCAGCCAATTCATCGATGTCGTGCTGGCTCGGTTCTGTCGGCCAGCGCCGGATTAGCAATCCCGAATCGGCCGCCGCCTTTAGGCTCGCGGTCGCGTTCGAGCCTTCCGAGAGATGAATGAACTTGGCGCCGGTCAAGCTTTCGAGCGAACTAAACTGGCTGCGGGACAGTGGCTGCTGGGGCTCGTGCTTGTTGCTTGCGGCAGCGCTCAGCCCGACGCCGATCTTGAGTCCGTCGCCGAGACTATCCAACCATTCGCGGCGCGACGCGACGGTGCTCGGATCGGCGATGAGGTACGGCTCGCGGCTCGGAAAGCTGTTGAGCGTCGGCCGCAGATGAAGCGGCAGACTGCCCGACGGGATTTGGACGTCGAACTTCACTCCGGCCGGCGGTTGCCACTGCTGCTCCCGGCTGCGGTTGACGGGGCACACGCGGGACGGGGAGAACGACCTGCGCAACAGTGACTCGAGCCGCGGATCGCAGGCGATCACGCAACCAGCCGCTCGTTCCATTAGATCCGGATAGCACGATGCGAACATGATTTCATCCGCTAATCCTTGTTCGCCGTGAACCAGGATCATCATGGCCGCTAACGACGTACCGTCCCAGACCGGCTGTTTAAAACCTGCTGGCGATCGTCCGGAGTCAGGACATTTCCAGCGCCATTCGTATTCCGGCCAGCCCTCGGCGAGCCGGCCCATTCGCAACAGGGCGAATGCGCGATTGACGTGCGCTTCGGCATACGCGGGAGCAAACTGGATCGCGTCGCCAAAGCAATCGAGCGCGTCTTCCGCTGCGCATTGTTCACTGAGCACAACGCCGAGCGAATTAAGCACTTGCGGATCGGCTGGCCGCAGCGCCAAGGCCCGGCGGAAGAGCGATGCGGCGGCTTCGAGTTGGCCCAACTGGCGTCGCAACATGGCTAACGGCGCCAAAGCGCTGGTGTAACCCTCGTCCAACTCGAGCACTTGCTCGTAGCGGTCGGTGGCTTCGAGGCTTTTGTCGAGTGATTGAAGGACCTGCGCGAGCAGGAAATGAGCCATGGCATGCGCCGGCTCGATCTCGGTAGCGCAGCGGAAACATAGCTCGGCCTCGGCATAGCGTTGATCTCCACCATAAGCCGATCCGAGGGCGACCTGGAGTGCCGCCGAATCGGGGCGCAACTGCACGGCTTGCTCCAAGTGGGCGATGGCCTCGTCGATCCGGCAACTGAGCGTGAGGCTTCGGCCGAGTTCCGCCAGAGCATTCTCGTCGTGCGGCGTAATCGCCAGCGCCTTCTGGAAATGCTCGATCGCCTCACCGTGCCGTTGCAACCGCTGCAACATCCGACCGGCTTGAACCTGGGCCGCGACGTGCGCCGGGTCGAGTTCAAGCGCTCGACGGTGGCAGTCGAGCGCCTCGTCCCAGCGACCGGCGTCGGCCAATGAATCGGCCAAGTTCAACTGGTGGATCGGCAACGCATCGACCATCGCCAGCGATCTGCGAAACGATCGGATTGCCAACTCCGTGCGGCCCGTCTTGCGGGCGACGATGCCCAAACCGTTCAAAGCGGCAAAGTGTCGCGGGGCCAATTGCAGCACCTCGCGATATTTTGTCTCGGCCTGGGCCAATTCGTTGGCCGCTTCATGTCGCCCGGCCTCTTCGAGTAACTCCCTGACGAGCTGATCCGTTTTGTGACCCGCCAGATCGGCCGGGCCAAACCAGCGATTCGCCCGCTCCGATTGACTCGACCGAATCAAGCCCGTTGATTTCGTCGCCGCGGCGGAGGCCGCCGAAGCCGATGCGTAGCCCGCTGCTCCAACTCGTTCGCGCAACATCCGCGTGATTCGGTCGAGCACCGGTCCCCAGTCGCCAGGGGTCGGCTGACGAAACAGGCGCACTTGGCCGTACCATGGACTTTCCTCGCCAGCGATCATCCACCGCCAGGACGGGACCATCGGCAGCAGCGTCCAGGAAGGGGTGCCGACCGCGCCCGCGATGTGCACGGTTGCATTGCCGACGGAAATCACCAGATCGAGCGCGGCGATCTTAGCGGCAAAGCCGTCGATATCGATCAGCGGGTCCCCTTCCTCCCAATCATGGATCTCGATGCCAAACTTGGCTCGCGCCGCGGCCATCTCGGCGCCGGCATCGCCGTATTGCAGGTTGACGAACTGCGTGCCGGGAATCGCGAAGATCTTGGCCCAGTCGTCCAAGGGAATTGTCCGTTTTCGGCTTTCGAGCCGCTTGCCTCCCGCCCGCCAGGAAATGCCGATCTTCAAGCCAGGCCCGATCGCCGCCAACCGCTTCCGCCACGTAGCCAGAAGTTGCGGATCGACCGCGAAAAACCGGTCGCGGCGTGGAAAGCTGCCGGGAGCGGACCGGAAGAAAAACGGCAGGCTCCCGGCCGGAATCTGCACGTCGATCTGTTCCGGCAACACGGGGGGCGACCAATCTTTGCGGCGCAGATGAGTGTAAACGACCGCCTGGGGGAACGAACGAGCCAGGAGACGCTCAAGCCGGGGGTCGCAGACCAAGATGCAGCGTTTGGCCAGGGGAACCAAGTCCGGAAAGCAAGAAGCGAATAGAACCTCATCGCCGATCCCTTGCTCGGCGTGCACGACGATCGTCTTGTCGGCCAGCGACGAGCCATTCCAGCGGGGTTGCGGATAGCGGTCGAAAAACACTTCTTGGGCCTCTTGGCGGCACTCGAAGAGCCGCCAACCCTCGCGGAAGTTGCCGGCCAGCAAATGGCAAATGCCCATATTCCAATGCGTCTTGGCATGGTCGGGCTTGAGGCCTCGCGACTTTTCATAGCTCGCGATCGCATCGCTCAAGCGGCCCAATTCACGCTGGGCGTTGGCCAGATTGTAGTGGGAGAGCCCACAGTCTGGTTTTAGCGCGATCGCCTTCTCCGCCCATTCGATGGCTTCCTCATAGCGCTCGTGCTGCTCCATGAGAGCGCTGAGGTTGACATAGGCGGGCTGCAGCGTCGGATCGAGTTGCACCGCCTTGTAATAGCATTCAAAGGCTTCTTCGGATCGCTGCAATTCGGTGTAGGCCGTGCCCAACTCGAAATGCAGCAATCCTTTTTGATCGTTCAGACGCAGCGCCTCTTGAAAGTACTCGAGGGACCGCTCCAGTTGCCCCTGTTTGCGCGTGATCGCTCCCATAAGCCGCAAGGCGTTGATGTTTCGCGGGGCGGCGGCGAGAAGATCTCGCGCGATTTTTTCGGCGGCGGCCGTGTTGCCGGTATTCAACTGGTCGGCTGCGAGTTTCACTCGTTCGTCGATTCCATCCATCGAAATGGTTTTCCTTAAGTTAGCCTGCGGCGCGCAGCCCGACGGCCTGATTCTGCACCAGAGAGGCCACGCTATGTTGACCGAGCCGGTTCAATACGCCGGCCAGATTGCTGACTGCCTGGAGGCAGCGGTCATCGAGTTCCAAGGCGCTGTCGAAACACGCCAGCGCCTCGGGCAATCGCCCCTGACGTTCGAGCGCCATTCCCAGATTGTTGTGCGCCGCCATGTAGTCGGGCCGGAGTTTCACGGCCGCGCGAAAAGCCCGTTCTGCGTCCGTCCATCGTCCGGCTTCCAGATAAGCGCCGCCGAGCAGATTGAGCGCTTTGTGATGATTGGGTTGACGGCGAACGGTTTCTTCAAGCTCAGTGATCGCTTCCGCGCGTAGGCCTCTGGCGCGAAGGGATTTGCCGAGCCCGAAATGACCATCGACGAGCGTCGAATCCATTACAATAGCGCGGCGATAGGATTCGATCGCCGCGGCCAAATCGCCAGCCTCATGTTGGGCCGAAGCCAAATTCAATTGGACGGTCGGATTCTGGTCGGCCGCCGCGACCGCTCGAACGAGCGTGCGGATCGCCAAGTCGAGACGGCCAGTTCGGCGCGCGATTTGCCCGAGCAGATTGAGCGCTGGAGCGTGGCGCGGCATGTGGTCGAGCACTCGCCGGCAGGACGCCTCGGCTACGGCGAGATCACCGCGTTCGAAGGCGCTTGAGGCGGAATCGAACGTCGCTGCTGAGTCGAATTGAAGCGGAGAGGAAGCGTCTCGCGCCGCGGGTCTTAACTGGTCGGTTGGCCGATCATCGGCGTTCGCCCCCTCACCCCCGGCCCCTCTCCCGCCAGGGCAGAGGGGAGCGATGACGCCGCGCGTCGCGGTCGGAGGCGGATCGGAGGCGGCCGCGACTTCGGCGAGCATCGCCGCGACGGCGTCGAACACCGGCTGCCATTGGCCGCGCTCGGGCTGTCGAAACAGCCGGACGCTCGGATACCAAATGCTTTGGTCTCCTTCGATCATCCAGCGCCAGCCGGGAACTTTCGGTAGCAGGGTCCAGCACGGAACGCCCAATGCGCCGGCCAGATGCACCGTTGCATTGCCGACCGAAATCACCAGGTCCAACGCGGCGATCTTGGCCGCGAAGGCGTCCAGATCGATCAGTGGATCGGCATCATTCCAATCGTGAATGACCACCCCAAACTCGCGCTGGGCGGCGGCGATCTCGTCCGCGCTTTCGCCGTATTGGAGGTTGATGAAATGAACGCCGGCGACGGGGAAAATATTCCGCCAATGTTTTAGCCCAGTGGTTCGCTTGCGTCGTTCGGATGGCTGGCCCCCCGCGCGCCAAGAGATGCCGACCTTCAGGCCGGGGCCAATCGCGTCGAGGCGGTCTTGCCACTTGGACCGTGCTTGCGAATCGACGGTCAAGAACGACTGCCGCTGCGGAAAGCTCTCGCGCGAAGGGCGAAAATGCAGCGGCAAGCTGCCCGCCGGTGTCTGCTTGTCGATCTTTTCTACGAGATTGGCAGCGATCCTATCTTTACGGCGCGCGATCCCGTGCACCGTAGCCGTCGGAAACGAGCGGGCGAAGAGCTTTTCCAGACGCGGCTCGCAGACGATGACGCAATGCCCGGCCCTGGCGATCAGATCCGGCAAACATGAGGCGAACAGAACCTCGTCGCCGATGCCTTGCTCGGAATGGACGAGAATCGTCTCTGCTTCGAGCGATTCGCCGTTCCAGCGCGGCTGCGGATAGTGATCCAGCGGCACCTCGCCCGCCTTCTCCCGCCATTCGTATTCTGGCCAGCCGGTCTCGAAATCGCCCGCCAGCAGCCGGCAGCAGGCGAGGTTCCAACGGGCGTTGGCGAACAAGGGATCGAGACGGATAACGAATCGGAATTCGACGCTCGCCTCGTCCAAGTTGCCGAACTGCCGCCAGATGTTTGCCAAATTGAAGTGAGCGATCGGATTATTTGGCAGGAGTTCCGCGGCGCGGCGCGCCCAAGTAAGGGCTGCGTCGAGTTGTTCCAATCGATCGAGGGCCGCCGCCAAATTCAGGCAGGCGTCGCCATACTGCGGTTGGATCTCGATCGCTCGATGGTAATGAGCTATCGCCTCATCCTCGCGCCGCGAATCCGAGAGCGCCAATCCGAGTTCACAATAAATCCCGGCGTCGTCGGGACTCCATCGCGAGGCATCCTGCAATACGGAAATTGCCAGTTGGAGCCGGTCCGTCTTACGAGCGACGACGCCCAGTATGTGCAGGGCTCTCGGACAGAGCGGATCGCTACGCAAAATGCCGCGGCTGAGTTCTTCCGCGGCATCGAGTTCTCCCCGCTCGACACAAGAGATTGCGCCCGCAAGCATTGCTTGCACGTCTTGCATTGGGAATCCGTTCAGAGAAGAGTCGAGTCACAGGCGATTGGTGACTCGTATCTTTTCGGCGCGTTAGGGTTTACTTCGTCGCTAAATCTTCTCGCGGCGGAATTGTCGGTAGCCTCTCACGCTGAGATGGTGAATCCGCGCAGAATGCGGTGGAGCGAGAGAATGGAGATGCCTTGCGGCGGCCACCGCCCCATCCACGCCGACGTTAGCCGCGTCGGCTACAGGCGGCGAGGCGATTCTTCAGGGCAGCAAAAGATTGGCCGCCTGCGTGGTTGAGCGATCGTCGTTGTCCCACAGGGCGGTAAGGTGGCCGCGAATTCGCCGCTCCGCAGTGTGGAGATAATGCCGCGCGATGATCAAGTCGCTCCGAGTTTTTGCTTCGCCGTCGTGCGCGGACGCCCCGCCGTGGTCGGCCTGTCCGAATGTCGTGTCCAGCCGTTTCAGCACGCACGCGCTCACATAGAGTTCAATCGCCGACTCGCCAATTCGGCCGAGCTGGTATTCACGATCGACAATCCCCTCGCGATACGTTCGCAGCAGCCGCTCGACGTTCGCGCCGAATTGGGCAATCAGCTTGCCGAGCCGTCGCGCGTCCGGCTCCAATTCGGCATGGGACACGCTCACCTCCGGCGGGCGGAACAGCGATTCCATGCGCCGGCCGACAAAGTCGCTCAGCTTGCCGAAGTTTTTGAGCGGCCGTTTGAAAGCCGTCAGCACGGATTGCAGTTCCAGGCCGACATCGCGCATTCCGACCAATGCGACGAATGCTCGCAGCACGTCGTTGGCTCCTTCGCCGATCATGTTGATCCGCGCGTCGCGCATCATCCGTTCGTACGGCTCGTCGGTGAAATAGGCCTTGCCGCCAAAAATCTGAATCGTGTCGTTCACGATCCGCCACAGCGTGTCAGTCGCGAAAACCTTGAGCATGGCCGTTTCGAGCATGTAGTCGTCGTGCCCCGAATCGATCAGTGCAGCCGTGAGATAGGTGGCCGCCTCCGTCGCGAAGATGCCCGCGTTCATATAGGCCAACTTCTCCTTGACCAGCTCAAATTGTCCGATCGGCTGGCCGAATTGAATCCGCGTCGCGGCATGCTTTGCCGCCCGCTCGGCGCAGATCTTCGCCGCGCCGGTGCAGGTGGCGCCGAAGGTCGTACGGCCGAAATCGAGCACCGTCAGGGCAACCTTGAGCCCTTTGCCAAGCTGTCCTAGGACGTTCTCCCGCGGCACGAACATGTCGTGAAACGCCAGCCGGCTCGTCGCGGTGCCGCGCACGCCGCACTTGGGCATTCGCGCCTCAGTCACCTCGAAGCCCGGCATGTCCGGCGTGACGATGAAGGCCGTGATCTTAGTCTCCGTGCTGTTCGGGACTGGGGTACGTGCCATCACGGTGAGCACTTGAGCCAGGCTGCCGTTGGTGATCCAGCGCTTTTCGCCGTTAAGCACATACCCGCGGCCGTCGGGCGTCGGCGTGGCGGTGGTCTGCACGTTGGCGGCGTCGCTGCCTGCTTGCGGCTCGGTCAGTGCGAAGGCGCTAATCCAGCGGCCGCTCGCCAGATTGGGGAGCCACTTGGCTTGTTGGTCCGGCGTACCGAACAGCACGACCGCCCGCGGTCCGATCGAATGATGCGCATTAACGAACAGAGCCGTGCTGGCACAATGGCCGCCGAGCACCTCCAATAGCCGGCAGTAAGCAGTCTGGCTCAAGCCGAGCCCGCCGCAGCTTGTCGGCAAGCACGCCCCAAGCATTCCCAGTTGGCCGAGTCCGTCCACAACGTCTTGAGGGATCATGGCCTCGCGGTCGATCGCGACCGGATCGATCCGCTCCTGGCAGAATTGCCGCAATCCCTCAACCCGTCGAGCCGTATCGTAATCGGACGAAAAATCGGGATACGAGAGCAGCTTGCGGTTCAAAAACCGGCCGAAATAAAGTCCCTTGGCGAATCCGACCTCCGCCAGGCGGTCCCCGAACAGCTCCTCGGCTTCGGCAATCTGCTTTTCTCGATTCGTGGCGGCCATAAGTTTCGTTAAATGACGGGTAATAAATAGATTGGTGGGAGTCCGACAACTCTCATCGGCGCTGAATTATACTCCCTCGCCCGCCGAATCGACTCTCGGAAAACGACCTGGGCCGGATTCACCCAATCGGTCATAATGCCGCCCCGATTCTTCTGGGCATCCCATGCGCATGGAGGCAATAATGGGTTCCACCGTCTCAGGCCGCGCGATCGCTCGACAGCGCACTTTGTGTTTCGGCCTCTTTACGCTCTCGGCGATAACGTTACTCAGCGGCGGTTGCTCGAAAACCGCTTCGACCGGCGACGATGCAAAAAAGGCCGCGGCGGACAGCGGCGCGAATCCAGCGAGCGCCGACTCGGGCGTTGCCGTCGTCGCCCCGCCCTCCATCTACACGCGCGGAGAGGTCGCTCCCGCAAAACCCGCTGCCGACAATGCCTGGGCCGAGCGCTGCAAGAAAACGTCGTTGATCGCTCAGGCGAATGAGCTGGCGACGCAGGCGAGAGCCTTCCAGGATCAAGAAGACTTCGCTGCCGCGGGCGAGAAACTGAATGCGTATGTCGCGGTGCAGATCCAGATGAATGGCGAGAAGAGCGACTTCGTCAAATCGGCTCGCAATCGCGTGGCGGAGAACCGCTGGCTTGCCTCGCTCACGCCTGCCGATCGCAAGCTGATAAAGCAAGCCGCACAAATCGAAGCCGACGCCGAGGCCGAGAGCACCAAGGGGCATTTCGAGGTCGCGCTTTCCAAGGGGCTCGACGCGATCAGACTCTATCAGCAAGTTGGCTCTCAACAGAGTGCGGCCTATGGACGACTCGCGCTGTTCATCGCCGACAAATACGCGCTGCTCGGCGATTTCAAGAGCGCCGCGCAGGCCTATCAGCACGGTCTGGCTGTCACCGAACAAACCGAGGGGCTTGTCTCGCCGGTTTACGGCAATGGCCTGTTGGCCATGAGCGGCATGTGGATGAATATGGGAGATTACGTCGAGGCCGTCCAAACGCTTCAGCGGGCCTGCGACGTGTTCAGCATGCTCGGCGAGGAAGACACCTCGACCGCCTATTGCCTGATGATGATCGGCGTGATTTACAAGGAGGTCGGCGATTTCGATCAATCGGCGAATCTGCTCAAACAGGCGATGCAAAAGGCCGACGACCTCGGGCCAAACGGCAGGTCGATTGCCGGCGAGTGTCTGCAACACTTGGCCGGTGTCTACTATCGCGCCCAGAATTATCCGGCCGCCGAGACGACGCAGCTCAAGGCGATGGAAGTCTTGCAGGAGGCGTTTGGCGAGTCGCCGATTCTGATTGGTTGCCGTAGCCGGCTGGCCCGAATCTACATTAAGACGGGGCAATTGGCTCAGGCCGAGACGATCCTCAAGAACGCCATCACGGCCGGCAAAGAGGCCTTCGGCGAGAGCAGCCCCGTGCCCAGCTATGCGATGCAGTATCTCGGCGAGTTGTACGTCGCCAAACAGAACTACGCTGCCGCCGAGCCGCTGCTGGCCAGCGCGCTGGCCACTCGCGAAAAAGGGCATGGCTCAAACCATCCCGCCATCGCCGAGGTTCTCGACTCGTATTGCCTCGCGCTCCGCGGACTGGGTCGCGCCGCGGAAGCCGAGCAGCTTGAGGCCCGCAAGAAATCGATCGATGCCGGTTCGGTCGCCATGCGCGAGAAGCTCGGCCAGCTTTCCGCCAAGATGATCGCCGCTCGGCCGACGCGCCGCGAATGATTGCGGCTCGGCAAACAACGTAGCGGAATTCGCCAGAATTCCGGCGCCCCTTGTGGAGAGATCCAAGACTGAATTCCGGCGAATTCAGCTATGGATTTCGTCAGCCGATTTCGACTTCGCTGAAGTCGTGTATCACCGAATGTTCGTGACCGTCGCCGGTCGGCGCGTTTTCGGCGCGAGCGACTAATGCCGTTTGCAAGCCGGCGGCCTGGGCGGCATCCAACTCGGCGACTACGTCGCTCAAGAATAGAATCTGCTCGGGCGGCAGGGCGATGTCGGCGGCGATCTTCGCATAGCTTTCGTGCGATCGCTTCGGGCCGGCCGTCGTGTCGTAGTTTCCCTTGAAGAAAGCCGAGAGATCACCGACGTCGGTGTGCGAGAAAAACAGCCGCTGGGCCGTGACGCTGCCGGACGAGTAGATTCGCACATCGAGGCCCGCCTCGTTCCAGCGGCGCAGGGCGGGCACGACGTCGGGATAAACGTGGGCCCGCAGCTTGCCGGCCTCGAAGCCCTCTTTCCAGATCAGCCCCTGCAACTCCTTTAGCCCGGTCGTCTTGGCGTCGCGATCCATCAGCCGGGTCACTTCCATCCGCAGTTGCTCGCGGGCCCGCTGCCGCGGCTCGCCGCGCGACCAGGCGGCGAACGATTCCGCCCCAGTGTCGCGGGCAATCTGCTCGCGAGCATGGGCCTGCTCGTCGGTGTCCCAATGCGAGCGAAGATAACTGTCGAGCATCTGCCGGGCGTAGCTGAAGAGCACGTCGTTCACGAAGCGGATCGATGAGGTGGTGCCCTCCACGTCCAGTAAAATGGCCCGGCCGGCGAAGTGGATCACAGCTTCCTCGCAAACCGAGCGATCATCGGGCACACGCCAAGATCACGGACACGGCAACTCCAGCGCTCAGCACGAAAAGGAAGAACATTTCAAATAACGGAATTCCCAAATAGCATCGCATTGTGACGCCGTTGTTCAGCGACGGTTCGGACCAATCTAGATTCGCACTTGCTCAATCCGAGGGCCGTTCGTCGGCAAGTAGTTCGGTCCCCAGCAGAGCGGAGCGTAACCGGCATGGACGCCGCCTTCGATATACTGCGGCGTCCAGCCCGACTTGTCCTGAAACAAGCGGATCGCGCGGATGGTCCGATCCGCGCAAAGGTCGAACCAGTGCTGAGTTCCGTTCGGCACGTTGATCAGATCACCCCCTTCGACTTCGATTGCAAACACTCGGCCATCGGCGCCGTGGATGTGAAAAACACCCCGCCCCTTTACGATAAAGCGCACCTCGTCTTCGCTGTGCGTATGTTCCTTGTTGAAGCGATCAAGCATTTCTTGAAGTCCCGGCACGTCGGGCGAGACATTGATCACGTCGGCCGTGACGTAGCCACCTCGCCGCATCAGCCGCTCGACTTCGGGAGCGTAAGCCGCCAGGATTTCCTCCGGCGAGGCATCCGGATCGACCCGGTCCTCTAGCTGCCAGCGCTCGTGCCAGATGCCATACGGAGCGAGAAACTCGCGGATTTCTTCCGCATCATCGATGCGGCGGTTTTCATTGGGAATCGTAATCGTGGCCATCACTGCCTCCTTGGTTTCTCGTCATTCTCTCTTCTGGGCGTTCTTGGCGCCTTGGCGGTTCCATGCTTCTGCCAACCACCTCGAACAAGAACTCAAACACCTCGACGTGCCGGCGGGCCTCGTCCAGATCGCGCCCCCAAGTGTACAGTCCGTGTCGATGAATGAGGAAGCCATATTGCAGGGGATGGACTCGATCGGCCAGCCGCGCCTCGACCTGAGCGGCCAAAGCGGCAATGTCCTGGGTGTTGTCGAAGATCGGCACATCGAGCGCATGTTCGTGCGTGTGAATCCCTTCCAGCCCCTTGAGCATTTCATAGTCGGCGATCCGCACAAAACCGGCCTCGCGGCGCCAATCGGAAACGAGCGTTCCCCACACGGAATGCGTGTGCAGCACCGCGCCGACTCCCTGTTGCTGAGCCAACGCGACGTGCAGCAGCGTCTCGGCTGACGGGCGCTGGTCCGTTGGAGCAACCGCTCGACCAGTCTCGTCGACAACGACAAAATCGGTTCGCTTCAATCGCCCCTTGTCCTTCCCGCTGGCGGTGAGAAGGAGCCGGAGCGGATCGCGGCTGAGCACGACGCTGTAATTGCTGCTAGTAGCGAGCGACCATCCACGGCTGTGTAAGTACGATCCGACGTCAACCAAGGCCGCCTGCGCTGATTCGCGCGTGCCTTCGGAAGCGGTTCGCCCGAATTGGACCGGATTCTTTAGCTGGCTCGACATCGCAAATTCCAGATTGGCGCGCGGCTGACCTGAACACAATCTAGCAATAGATCGATTTATACTCCAACCCTTTCGTCTTAAATTCAACGGTGAGCGGTGGTTGCAACTTGGACGGACGCTGTTTCCAGGCGATATGGATATAAACATTCAAAGTGTGAAATAATCTGCTTGTTGTCGTTCACGATAAATGTCATACTCTGGCAATGAGGATGATTGGTGGTCGGAGGGTTTTATCGTGGTTTTGGCCGAAAAGCGACGAGATCGGCTGCTGGAATTAGTCCGATCGCACGGTTTTGCGTCACTTCCAGATCTGGCGGAAAAGTTGCAAGTTTCGGAATCGACCGTCCGCCGCGACCTCGATCAATTGGAAACAGCCGGCACGGCGAAGCGGACTCATGGCGGTGTGTTTTACACGGGCACATCGCCGAAATTGCCGCATTTCGACGAACGTCAGCCGGCCCAATGGGACAAGAAACGGCTGATCGCTCGCCGGGCCGCCGAGTTGATCGAGAACGGCGACACGCTGCTGCTCGATGGCGGGACGACGGCTTACGAGGTGGCCCGGCTGCTTGTCGGTCGGCCTTTGCAGATTGTGACGAACTCGCTGCCGGTAGCGAATCTGTTCGCTTCCGGGGCCAACACCGACCTAGTGTTGCTAGGCGGCTATGTCTATCCGCGGACCGGGGTTTCGCTTGGCCCGTACGCCAACGAAATGCTGGCTCGACTGAACGTGCGCAAGACGGTGCTAAGCGTCGCCGCGATCAACGAGCGCGGATTTTACAACAGCAATTTGCTGCTGGTTGAAACAGAGCGGGCGATGATGCACGCGGCCGAAGAGGTGATCGTCGTGGCCGACAGCACCAAGTTTGGTCATCAGAGTCTGGCGCATATCGGTCCGCTCGACGCGGTGCAATACCTCGTCGTGGATGATGAGATTAGCACGAAATGGCGGCAGCGAATTGGTGCCAGCGGAGTCAATCTACTGATCGCGGAAAAAGGGGTCGAGGCATAGGGCATAGCAACACGTATTGACCGACGCTGGCAGCGTCGGCCACGGTTGGCCAGTCGCCGCTCGGCCAAGAATCGACAATTCATACTTCGCACTTTGTACATCATCCTTGATTCATGGTTTCCGCCACACTAGATCGAGCGTCCGTCGAGCGGATCGTGCGCGAAATCGTTATGGGGCGGCCGAGCGCGCCGCCGGGCACTCCGAACCTTGTGGTGAGCATTTCGGCGCGGCATTGCCATTTGACCGATCAAGACGTCGAGACGTTGTTCGGCGCGGGACACAAGCTCACGCCGATGAAGGACCTTTATCAAGACGGGTTTTACGCGGCAGAAGAGACGGTGATGATGGTCGGCCCGCGGCGGAAGATGTTGCCGGCCGTTCGCGTGCTCGGCCCGACGCGGCGGCACAGCCAAGTCGAATTAGCGTTTACCGACGGCATCTCGATGGGAATCGATTTGCCAGTCCGCCCGAGCGGCAAAGTCGAGGGAACGCCCGGCTGCGTGCTCGTCGGCCCGGCCGGGGTGGTTGAGATGAAACAAGGCGTGATCCGCGCCGAGCGGCACGTCCACATGAATCTCGAGCACGCGGCATACTACGGCGTCAAGAACGGCGATCGGATAAACCTGCGGATCGTCTCGACATGCAGTGCAGTTTTCAATGATCTGTTGGTTCGCGCCGATGCGACGAGCAAACTTGAGGTCCACATCGACACCGACGAAGGTAACGCTGCCGATTTGGATCACGCGACGAAAGTAGAGTTGTTTGTGTAGGGGCCAAAGGCTTTTTTTTGGAGAAACACTATGGCAAAAGTGATGGAAGCGCTTGGCATGATTGAGACCAAGGGTTTTGTTGCCCTGGTCGAAGCGAGCGATGCGATGATGAAGGCCGCCAACGTCCAGTTCCTTGGTTGGGACAAGGTGGGCAGCGGCTTGGTCACGGCCTTCGTGACCGGCGACGTGGCCGCCGTAAAGGCCGCGACCGATGCGGGGGCCAGTGCAGCCGGCCGGATCGGTGAAGTGGTCAGCGTGCAGGTGATCCCTCGCCCGCATGACGATTTGGGCATCGTGCTCCCCGCCGGCAAGGAGGCGGTAGCGAAGGGAGCGGATTGATCGACCGTCTAAGTAGCAGGCACGCTCCGCGTGCCGTCCGCTCCGGTTTATCACGGCACACGGAGTGCGACTACAACATTTTCATCCTTTTCAAGGACTACACCCATCATGCAAAGTGCAATCGGCTTAGTAGAAACGAAAGGGCTCGTTGCCCTGGTGGAAGCGACCGACGCGATGGCCAAGGCGGCCAATGTCGAGATCGTCAAGCGAGTGTCGATCGGCGGCGGGTTGGTGACGACCGTCGTCTCGGGGGATGTCGGCAGCGTGCGGGCCGCCGTCGAAGCGGGGGCCGCCGCCGCGACGCAAGTCGGCGAGTTGATCTCCAGCCATATCATTCCGCGCCCCGCGGATGGGCTGGTCGCGGCGTATCTGACGTGAGCACAGGCGAAGTACGAAGTACGAAGTACAAAGTACGAAAGCGCGAGAAGGCGCAGCGCATGAAAATCCTCGTGGCAAACTTGGGCTCGACGAGCTTCAAGTACCGGTTGTTCGACATGACCGACGAGCGCCAATTGGCGCGCGGCGGGGTCGAACGGATCGGCGCGGCGACGAGCGGCTCGTTCGTCGAGATTGGTGGCAAATACACAGAGCAAACGCTCTCGGCCCCCGACCATGCGGCGGCCGTCCGAGCTTGCCTGGCGCAGTTGACTGATCCGGCCACCGGCTGCCTCAAAGATGCCCGCGAGGTGGCGGCGATTGGACTCAAGGCGGTGCATGGTGGGTCGGTGAGCGGAGTCCAGCGAATCACGCCGCAAGTCGTGGCCGCGATGGAAGAGGTCAGCCAAGTCGCCCCGGCCCATAATCCGCCTTACATCGCGGCCATGCGGCTCTTGAGCGAGAAGCAGCCCGGCGTTCCATTGATCGCCGCCTTCGAGACGGGGTTTCACGCCACGATTCCCGAGCGGCTGCGTCACTACGCGGCGCCGCACGAATGGGCCACGGAGTTTCGAGTGCAACGCTGGGGCTTCCACGGGGCGAGCCATCGCTACATCGCCGAGCGAACGGCGCAGCTCACAGGCCGCCGCGATTTGAGATTGATCTCCTGTCACCTTGGCGGTTCGAGTTCACTGTGCGCGATTCGCGACGGGCGAAGCGTGGCCACGAGCATGGGCATGAGCCCGCAATCTGGCTTGCCGCAGAACAACCGCGTCGGCGATTTTGACCCGTTCGCCTTGCCGCTGGTGATGCGGCGGACCGGCAAATCGCTCGATGAGGTGCTCGATATGCTCGCCGAACGGAGCGGATTACTCGGCTTGAGCGGCGTGAGCGGCGATGTGCGCGACCTGGAACAGGCTGCCGCCGGCGGAAACGCTCGGGCAAAGCTAGCGCTCGACGTGTTCACAACGAGCATCCGCCACTATCTCGGCGCGTATCTCGCGGAACTCGGCGGGGCGGACGCGATCGTCTTCACCGGAGGGATCGGTGAGAAAAGCGGCGGAATTCGGACCGCCGTGTGCCGCGATCTCGAGGCGCTGGGCATCGTGCTGGACCGCGACAAGAACGGATCAGCCCGCGGCGAGGCGCGGATCGACGCCGCGGCAAGCCGCGTGCAGCTTTGGATCGTGCCGACGAATGAAGAGCTGGTCGTCGCCCGGCAAACCAAGCGGCTTTTGGAAACCGAAGGTTAAAGGGACCCACTCATGTTTGTCGCCAAGGTCACCGGCTCCGTGGTCGCCACGCAGAAAGTGAATTCGATGGTCGGGCATAAGTTGCTCGTCGTCGAACCGTATCGGCTCGATCCGGAAACGCGACGATCGCTCAAGACCACCGGGCGAACGTTTGTGGCCGTGGACACAGTTGGGGCCGGTGAAGGAGAGTTTGTGCTCATCACGCAAGGCTCGAGCGCTCGACTGACGCCGGAGACCAAGAACCTGCCGATCGACACCGTGATCGTCGGGATCGTCGATAAAGTGCACGTCGATCAGCAATGCGTGTTCCAGCGAGATACGGAGTGACGAAGTCGAATTGTAGGGTGCGTCAGCGCTTCGCTTGACGCACCCTACCAAGAACCAACCTATGCAAGCGACCGAACAACTAATCCGCTCCGTCGTCGAGCAAGTGCTGTCGCAGCTTCAGCCGAAGTCGAATGCCGTCCCGCGCAGCTTAGCGGGCCGGCATGGCGTGTTCACCTGCGTCGATGAGGCGGTCACCGCGGCCACGCAGGCCTTCGAGGAACTGAGCGAGCGCACTTTGGCCGACCGCAAGCGGATAATCGACCACATTCGCCGCATCTCGATCGAGCAATCGGTCGAGCTGGGGACGATGGAGATGGAGGAGACGCGGATCGGCCGGCTGGAGCACAAGATCGAGAAACTCAAAACGCTCGGCGAGCGGACGCCCGGCATCGAATTCCTCAGGAGCGAAGTGTTCAGCGGCGATCATGGGCTGGCCGTGATCGAGCACGCGCCCTTCGGCGTCATCGGAGCGATCACTCCCGTAACGCATTCGCTCCCCACGATCACGGGCAACGCCATCAACATGATCGCCGGCGGCAACACGCTGGTGGTCAATCCGCATCCCAGCGGCAAGCGCGTCGCGGCGGAAGGAGTTCGCCGGTTCAATCAAGCCATTTATCGCGAATTGGGAATCGACAATCTGATTTGCGTCATCGCCGAGCCGACTCTCGAATCAGCCGAGGCGATCTTCAAGCATCGCGGAGTCAAGCTGATCTGCGTCACCGGCGGCCCCTCCGTCGCGCGGGCGGCGCTGCAGAGTTCAAAGCGGGCGATCGTTGCCGGGCCGGGAAATCCGCCGGTCGTGGTCGATGAGACCGCCGATCTCGATCGTGCCGCCCGAGCCATCATTTATGGGGCGGCCTACGACAACAATCTTCTCTGTATCTCGGAAAAGGAAGTGTTCGTGGTCGATGAGGTCTTCGATCCGATGATGGCAGCGATGGACCGGGCGGGCGCGGTGCGGCTTAATTCGCGTGAGGTCGATGCCCTGACCCGCGTGGCGATCGCGACCGTCGGCGAAGTGGACCACAAGCACGACGTGCCGGCGAAGGAGTTTCTCGGACAAGATGCGGCCGTTCTCGCCCGCGGAATCGGCAAGCAAGTGCCGCCAAAGACGGAGTTGCTCTTCGGCGAGACGGACGAGCAGAATCCGTTCGTTCCCGTTGAGCAAATGATGCCCTTCCTGCCGTTTGTCCGCTGCCGCGACGTGGACGAGGCGATCGCGAAGGCGAAGTTCTACGAGCACGGCTTCCGCCACACGAGCATCATTCACTCGAACAACGTGCGAAACATGACGAAGATGGGCCGGGCGCTCGACACGACGCTGTTCGTGAAGAACGGTCCGTGCATGGCATCGTTGGGGTTGGGGGGCGAAGGATACTTGTCGTTTTCGATCGCCACACCGACGGGAGAAGGTGTCACCACGCCGCTCACGTTCACCCGCGAGCGGCGCTGCTCGTTGATCGATGACTTGAGGATTTTGGGAAGACCGTAATGTAGTAGGCACACTCCGTGTGCCGCAACAAGAACCAGCGGATGGCACTCGGAGTGTGCCTGCTACTTATGCAACTTGGACTTGTCGTTGGAACCGCAACCGCCACGGCGAAACATTCGTCGATGAACGGCTGGAAACTACTGATCGTGCAGCCCCTGTTGGTCGATGGGCGGACGGCCGACGGCGATCCACAACTGGCGATCGACAACTTGGGAGCGGGCATCGGACAACAGGTGATGATCTCCAGCGACGGGGCAGGAACGCGGGCCTTATTGGGCGTGGAAGCGACTCCGCTCCGCTGGAGCGTGATCGGAATTCCCGACGGATGATTGTTGGAGCTTCAATGCTTTATAGATGCTTTGGGTGCCATGTCCACGGCTCGGCGCGGGCATGGACTGTGTTGGCGCGTGGCCACTCAGAGCAGTGGCCATGGCACCCGTCGAATCAGAATTGAAGGCCCAGTCCCAGCATTGGACGTTTGTCATAAGGTCGCTATGCGAATCGGAACGGTCATCGGCACGGTCACGCTCAGTCGCTCGCACCCGAGCTTGCGGGCCGCTTCGTATCGGCTGGCGGTGCCGCTCTCGCTTGCCAATTTGACGGGCAACTATCAAGAGGTCGCCGAGGAATTCGTGGTGTACGACGAACTTGGGGCCGGGATCGGCAGCCAGATCGCGATCAGCGAAGGGGCAGAAGCTGCTCAGCCATTTCGCCCCGAGATCAAGCCGGTCGACGCTTACAACGCCGCCATCCTCGACAACATTGATCTGTGGAAAGGAATCGAACCGTGAATCTGCACAAACTCAAAGAAGAAATCTGCGATATCGGCCGGCGGATTTACGCCAAGGGCTTCGCCGCGGGCAACGACGGCAACATCAGCTATCGCCTCAGCGAAAACGAGGTACTCTGCACACCGACGATGATCTGCAAGGGCTTCATCAAGCCCGCCGATCTTTGCATCGTCGATATGGAGGCGAACCAACTGGCCGGCGTCCGCAAGCGAACGAGCGAGATTCGTCTGCATCTGGCAATCATGAAGGAGCGGCCGGAGGTGAAGAGCGTCGTGCATTGCCATCCGCCGCACGCCACGGCCTTCGCCGTCGCCCGCGAGCCGATTCCACAATGCGTGCTCCCCGAGGTTGAAGTCTTTTTAGGAGACGTGCCGATCACGAAGTACGAGACGCCGGGCGGGCAGGAGTTTGCCGAAACGATCTTGCCGTTCGTCAAGAAGGCGAATGTGATCATCCTGGCCAACCACGGCACCGTCAGCTACGGCGAGACGGTCGAGAGGGCCTATTGGTGGACCGAGATTCTCGACGCCTATTGCCGCATCCTGATGCTGGCCCGCGATCTCGGCAAAGTCAACTATTTCACCGAGCAGAAAACGCGCGAGCTGCTCGACCTCAAGCAGAAATGGGGCTTCACGGACCCGCGGCTCGAGCCGGAAATGAAAAACTGTGACATCTGCGCGAACGACGTTTTCCGCGACAGTTGGCAGGATTGCGGCATCGAGCGCCGCGCGTTCGAGCCGCCTCCGGCGATGCGGCCGCCGTCCGCGGCAAAGCCGGCCAGCGGCGCGCATGCCATTAACGGAAAGCAAGCCGTGAGCGCCGATCAGGAGCAGTTGATTAGAGCGATTACCGATCGCGTCATGGCAGCGCTCACCCAAGCCGGGAAATGAGAACCCGGCCTTGCGACGCTGGCAGCGTCGCCCACGTGGCCGACGCTGCCAGCGTCGGAAGTTATTGAGTTGAAATCGTCTCCAGAACTTTCCCATGAAAGTCAGCATCATCGGCGGCGGCGGTTTGGTTGGCTCCTGCACGGCGTTTGCCCTGCAAACGGGCCGGATCGTGCGCGAGATTGCTCTCGTGGATGCGAACGCCGAATTGGCCGCCGGCCAAGCGCTCGATCTATTGCACGGTTCCGCATTGACGGCGGACCAGGTGATCCGCTCCGGCGGCTACGAGCAGATTCCCGACAGCGACCTGATCTGCATCACGGCCGGCTTGCGGCGCAAACCGGACGAAAGCCGGCTCGATTTGATCAACCGCAATGTCGAGCTGTTCCTTGGCATCCTTGGTGAGATCAAGAAAGCCGCTCTCAAATCTGACGCGATCGTGCTGGTCGTCTCCAATCCGGTCGATGTGCTTACGTATCTCGCCGCGAAAGTGCTCGATCTGCCGCCGAGCCGCGTGATCGGCCTCGGCACGCAGCTCGACACAATCCGCTTTCGCGCGCTGATCGCCGAGCGGCTCGCCGCGCCGCCGACGCAAGTCTCCGCTCTTATCCTCGGCGAGCATGGCGACAGCATGGTGCCAATCTGGTCGAGCGCGACGATCGCGGGACTGCCGCTCGACAAGTATCCTGGTTGGACCAACCAATTGGCCGGCGAACTCTTCGCGCGCACCAAAGGCTCGGGCGCCGAAGTGATTAAGAAGAAAGGCGGGGCGGGCTTTGCCGTCGGCCTGGCGATTCAAGAGGTGGTCGAAACGATCGCCCTCGATCGCCGCCGTGTGTTGCCCGTATCGAGCGTGCAAAGCGGCTGCTATGGCCTGCGCGATGTGGCGATCAGCGTTCCCGCGATCGTCGGCCGGCAAGGCGTTCTCGGCACTCGCGAAATCGACCTCTGGCCCAAAGAGTTGCAAGCCCTGCGCCAGAGCGGGAGCGTGCTGCGGCAGACGCTTGACACCGTGTTGAAAGCACGACGATGAAGTCCCTCGACCAAAAGCTCGCCGCGATCCATGCCGATCCGTCGGGGGCGAAGGATTTCATCTTGGCCGACGCGAAGGATGCCGACATGGCCTTTGGGATCGGCGCGCCGGGCAAGTCGCCCGAGATGCATGCCGGCGAGGGGCGGCTGCGGACACTCGCCGAATATCGCGAGCAGATTCGCCAGGTGGTGCGGCAAGGTGTCGTCGATATCGTGCTGATGTCGGCCAGCACCAGCGATCTGCTCACGATCGGCGAGCGGCTGTTCGACACCAGCCACGTCACGCCGGCCGCGCGGGCCAACGACGCCAGCGACGTGTTCGTGGTCCGCGGCGGGCATTACCTCGAGCCGCCGACAAAACCGTTCCGCTCTGCCACGCTCGACCACATTCAATGCGGCCACGTCGATTGCCAGCCGGCCGAGCGAATCCGCGGCGCGAATCTGGGCCTGTACAGCGTCACGTTCAACAATCGGCTCGACGACGACCTGCGCACGCTGGAAGAATACGGCCGCTTCCGCGCCGAGGCCGAGTCGAAAGGCTTTCGCCATTTCCTGGAGGTGTTCGACCCCAACGCTCCGAATGATCTCGATCCGGATCAGATTCCCGGGTTCGTCAACGATCATATTGCGCGAACCCTGGCAGGCGTTCCTCAG
Organism: Pirellulales bacterium; assembly: GCA_035939775.1. Lineage (NCBI taxonomy): Bacteria > Pseudomonadati > Planctomycetota > Planctomycetia > Pirellulales > Pirellulales bacterium. Next base: position 25,356 of record DASZFO010000230.1, read on the forward strand.
GCCGGCCGGCCGGTGTTTCTCAAGATCGTCTATCATGGGCCGAAGGCGCTTGAGGAGCTGGTAGCATACGACCCGCATTTGGTCGTCGGCATCCTCGGCGGCGCGGCGGGGACGACCTACGACGCCTTCAAACTACTAGCCGAGGCGCAGAAGTACGGCGCCCGCGCCGCGCTCTACGGCCGGAAGATCAACCATGCCGAATGCCAATTGGCATTCATCGAATTCCTGCGGCTGATCATCGAGGGGCGGGTCTCGCCTGAGGAAGCGGTGCGGGCTTACCACGGCGTCTTGCAACAACTCAAGATTCGTCCGCATCGCTCGCTCGATGACGATCTCGTGTTGCAGACGAACGTGATGAGCTACGGCGGAAGCCAAGGACGAAGTTCGAAGTACAAAGTACAAAACAATCACGAGCCGCCCGGCGTAAGCCGGCGGATGGACCAGGAGGCCGCCCAAGATTGCGACTGCGGCGGCTCCGATTCAAACTCCTGCCATTGCCACGACATGCGATCATCGGCGGCACAGAATTCGCCCGGCGCGATCTCCGCTTCATCTGATTCGGTTCTGCCGGATTTCTCGAAAATGACGCAAGCCGAAAAGTTGGCTTATAACAAGGCCCGTCGCGACCGGATTTTCGGATGAGCTGCGTTGGCAATCGTTTGCTTTTGTCGCGATTGCGCGTGTTTTTTCTCTTTGTCGCGCAATTTGCTTGACCTTGCCGAAGCTGCCGTTATGCTGGCGGAAAGTGGGAGGATAACCCCCCTTCGCCCCGTCAGACTGATCGGCCATCCAGGCAGCCACTTCCGGAGGATGCTCATGAAGATTATATCCATGCGCCGCATCAACGCTTTGCGAGCGATTCTTGCCCTGATTGTGGTCGCCTCTCTGGCTTCGCCCGCCCAAGTCCGGGCGGCCGTCACCTACATCGCCAATGGATATCATTTTCAGGTGACCAACTACTTCTGCGGCGCGGCATCGATGGAGATGATGCTCGACACGCCGCTGACGACGAACGGGGCTTCGCCGAGCTTTAATCCGAATGTCACCAGTCTGTTGGCCGCGGGGGACGGCGGTTCGGTAGCACCGAATCCATTTCCGAACACTCCCAACGCTGGCGCGCAGGCCTCGATCTACAGCCTGGTGCATGGAGGTGCGTTTGCCGCTAAGAGCACGGAATACGGCGGCTTCTCGATCTACAATAATCCAGCCTATGGGCCGGGGACCGATCCGATTGGTTTTCGCAACGGCCTGAACGCGATCGACAACCCGACCAATGCGAACAACGCGGCTGTCTCGGCCCTTTCGGGAAACGCTGGGGTCAACGGCAATCACCAATACGCCGCGTATGGCGGGAACACATTCCCGTCCACGATATTCTACGCTAACCAGGCCAGCAGCACCGTCGCCGCGGCATTGATCGCTTACGGCGTTCCGGCGAGCGTGTCGGTCAACCACGGCGGGCATTGGATCGACGTCAACGGCGTGGCGACTTCGACTGTCGCGGGCACGACCTACATCAACGGGTTTTTCATCCGCGATCCCTGGACGGGTTACGCCACTTCGCAGAACCAGGCGAATCGTGGGCTCGGCATCAACACCTATTTGCGATACGGATATGACAACCGAGCCGGCGGCGGACAACGGCTCGGCGCGTGGTTCAACAACTTTACTCCGGCGCCGAATTCTTCGAATGCGGGTCTTGGCAACGGCTACATGATCGAGGTCGAGCCGCAAGGGCCGGAACTTCCCGACACCGGCGGCGACTACAGCATTCCGACGATCCCGGCGGGCCCGGCGGCGACGGGTCCCCAGGCCGATGTCGATGCCACGACCGATCTCGCCACCACGGCGAACCTCAGCACAGAGCCCGGCTTCCAGAACGGTAGTTTTGACCCGAATCACGAAATGTTTATGCCGATGCCCGGCGACACCGGTTCGGAAGGGGATTGGCTCGTTCCCTACGAAGGAAATGGCGGGACCAGTGACGTCACCGGCTTCGAGTTGATCGATACCGAAACGGGTGTCATCGACCAGGCCACTTGGTTTGATCCAACCAGCCCTATGACGATCGATCAGGTCGATTCGATGTTTCAATCCGAGGCGGCAGGCACGGCGGATCCGATGGACAACTTCGTTCCCGAACCGTCGTCGTTGGTGTTGATGGGCCTCGGTCTTGCCGGCAGCGGATTATTCGCGCTGCGTCGGCGAAGAGCCAAGTGACCGGTGCCATGCCCATGCGGGGCACTCGCGCCAGCGGGTCGGCGTGGGCATGTCGCTCCGCGGGTCGCGTGGGCATGTCGTCTGAGGCAATGACCAAGATCATGCCCACGCTCGCGTTGAGCGGAAACGGCATTCAATTCCCATCGGCGCGAGCGTGGACATGGCACCCGCGCACATATGGCTCGCGTCTCGTTACTCGCCGCATGTTCGCGCTAGCTCGCGCAGATAGTCGAGCGCTTCTTCCAGTTCGGGCGCTTCGACCGCCTTCTGCCGTCCGCGCCGATCGCATTGGCCCAACAGCACGAGATCGTCGAAGCTTTCGTTCTCTTCCAATCGTCGCCGCGCGCGAGCGCCGAGCGTTCCATCGACGAGCGCATGCGCTTCCATGTGGTGCTCGATTAGCCAGGAGGTGCGCGGCGTGATGTATCCCTCGAGCGCCTCGAGCGCCGCGGCCACGTGCTCGCGCGGGTCGATGGCCTTTCCGACGTCGTGCAATAGGGCCGCCAGCAGGAATTCCTCGTCGTAAGGCTGGGCGTCGCGGGCGAGATCGAACACTTGAAGGCTGTGATAGAGCATGTCCCCTTCCGGATGATGCAGCGGATTCTGCTTTACCCGCTCGAGCGGCAACAAGAGCATCTGATAGATTTGGAACCGATCCACCTTGCTCTCGGCCTCGATCACTGCCGCGTCCAGCTCGATCCCCGGATACTCGGCCCGCAGGAATTCCTCCAGCTCGGCAATGCTGGCCCGTTCGATCGCCTTGCCGGTGATCGAACTGGTGAACACATAATGAGCCATATCGGAGGCGTAGAGCGTGATCTCGAATGGGAACCGGTCCTGCACGTGGATATGCGTGTAAATCCGCTCCTCTTCATGCTTGCGGACGCGTTTCCGCTGCACCTCGAACACATGCCCCTCGGCCTCGATCGCCCCGGCGACGGCATCGACGCTGTCGGAAAACACATGCAGATCGATGTCGGAGCCGTGGCGGATGTGCCCGGTGAGGGTGCTGCCGATCAGACGCGGGCGGAATGCCCTGAGAATGCGCAT
>DASZFO010000231.1 GCA_035939775.1 Pirellulales bacterium
AGTCCCATGCCCACGCAAAGCCGTGGGCATGGCACACAATCAACCAGAACACTTTAACAATCGTTTAAGCTTTCTCCGGCGTCTTCACGTGGAATTCGCGCTGCGAGCAGATAATGGCTGCCAGCAGGGTGCAAACGATACTTGCGGCAAACAGCACGATCAGGCAAGTCTTCATTGCCGGGTGCTCGAGGAGATGCGGGTCTTTAACAATATCCAACTGCCACGCATCAGCGGCCATGTTGATCGGACCCCACGGCCTTTGCCATACGAAATCCATCATGCGATATGCGATCAACCGCGTGTAGTAGATGACCGTGATCAATCGAATGCCGAACGGAAAGTTCGCCAATACGCCTTCGATGGCGATGATGTACAGGATTCCCACCAGCAGGAATCGCTTGGTCAGCAGGCTCAACAACCCGAAAATGCAGCAATATGCGACGACGGCCAGCGAATGGACCATCACCGCGTTGAGGCAGCGCTGCGGAATGTCTTCGACGCCGGATCCCGCCCCGACGTAAATCGCGGCGTAGGTCAGCGGTGTGAAAACTGCGGTTAGCAGAACTGTGGTCGTTACGGTGGCCAGCAGCTTGACAATGTAAAGCGCCCCTTTGGAAATCGGGCGGATCAACAGGTACGTGATCGTTTGCTCTTCCTGCTCGTCTTGGATGATTCCCGACGCATAGATCATGGCTACCAGCGGCAGGACAGCCTGCGGGATCAACATAAACCCGAAGACGAATTCCAACTGAATGCCCGGAGCGTCGCGCGCCGTGCTGCGAACGAGGATCGCAAGCGCCGCGGGCAATAAGAACAGCAGCACCATGATCATCCACCGCTTGCCGTGCAGGTGCTGCCGCAGGGTCAGGGCATAGAGCGCCCAGACCCCGCGCAGATTTAGCCCGGCGGACCGCTGCCCGCAGGGCGAGGCATAAGCGTCCGCGAGTCGATCGAGCGGATTGTCGGACGAGGCCCCGGTCATTTGCTCACCAAATATTTGAACACGGCTTCGAGATTGTCGTCGTCGGAGTAGATTTCCTTAATCGCCAGGCCATCTTCGAGCGAGAGGGCGGGCAAGCGGCTGTAAAAGGCATCGGGCGAGCGCGTTTCCACCATCAATCGCTTCTCATCGGCGAGCACCCGCACGCCCTCCACGTCGTCCAGACTCAAGAGCCGCGCCGCCAACCGGCGGTATTCATCGCAAACGATCGCGATATGGTGCGGGTGCTTGTCGATCAAGTCGCGGATCTCGCGCACGTGGCCTTCCGCCACGAGCCGGCCGTGGTTCAAGAGGACGATGTTCGGCGTCAGCGATTGCACCTCGTGCAGCACGTGGCTGGAGACGAGCACGCTTTTGCCCTCCGCGCCGAGCCGCTGAATGATGTCCATCAGATCGCGCCGGGCGACGGGGTCGGTCCCCGTGAGCGGCTCGTCGAGGAAGAGCACTTCCGGATCGTGGACGAAGGCCTGAGCCAGCTTCGTGCGCTGCCGCATCCCCTTCGAGTAGCCGCCGATCGCGCGGTCTTTGTGCCGGGTCATGCCGACCGCCTCGAGCGTGCGCGCGGTCGCTTCGCGGGCGATGCGGCGGCTCATGCCGCTCAACTGCGCCGATGTGTTCACGAAATCCCAACCGCTCATCCACTCATAAAAGGCGTCTTGCTCGGGGCAGAGCCCGGTGAAGCGATTCAGCGAGGGATTGTTCCAGACGTCTTGGCCCAGCACGCGCACGGTCCCCTGGCTGGGATAAAGCTGGCCGGTCGCCAATTGCAGCAGCGTGGATTTGCCGGCGCCGTTCGGGCCGAGCAGCCCCGTCACGCCGGCGGAAATCTGGATCGTCAACTTGTTGAGACCGATGACGTTGCCGTACCACTTGGAGACTTCGTGGAAGGCGACGATCGATTTCACTTCAGCCGATCCAACGACCTGACTCGGAAGTGCAGAATGCATACGGAAAGTCCAAACAACACGGCCAGCACACCGGCCGACCAATACCAGGGATACTGCGGACCCGAAAAGAACTGTAAGAATGCAAATCGTTCACGGGGCGGAAGGTTCTGACTCAGCGATTCCAAACGATCGTCGGTTCCCAACAATTGTCGACCGATCCGCGATAGATTGCCGGTGTAGGAAATCATTGGTCGCCAGTCGGTGGCGGAGGCCGCGCGCTCTTCCTTCGCGACTTCCTCCCAGACCTGCCGTCGGTCGAACTGTCCCTGTGCAAGGGAGGGGTCCATTGGCTCCGATCGAATCTCCTGGAATCGCTCATGGCGCTCCACTGATTGAAGGGCCGTTGCGACGAGGCCACTCACGAACCAAATTGCCATCCACAAGAGCGCAATGTATCGCGTGTTTCGCGACAGCGAGGAAAGGGCAAGAATCAATGTGCCCGCGGAAAGGACGACGACCGCTCCATAGGCGATGCCTGCAAGCAAAATCGGAAATGTGTCGCTAACAATCGTAATATCGAGGCTGAAAAGCATGCCGAGGATATACGCAATCAACGCCGGCACAACCATGATCATCCCGAGCAGCGCCCCGATCACGCCGAGCTTGCCGAAGAAATAGTCGATCCGGCGCAGGGGCCGCGAGAAATAGAGGGGCAGGGCATTGAATCGTAAGTCCTGGCTGATCAGATTGCGTCCCACGAGCACGATCAGGATCATCGAGAACGTCAACTCCGCCGAGACAAAATAACTATAGCAAAGCGTCCAAATCTCGATTCGGTAATGACGCGGATCGGCAACGACTTGCGTTCCAAGTAAGCGTTGCAACGGCTCCAGCAGTGCAACGACGAGATCGGATTTTCGCTCCAGCAAGCCCCACAAGCACAAGACGAACACAAGCCCCAGTGCTGGCAGCCATGACAGCGTGAGCACCCGGCGCACCCAGAGGTCTTTCATCCCGACGCGCACGCCGTGCCGCGCGATCGTCAGCCAGCGCCAGGCATGGCCCGACAACTCGCCCGACCAGTGTTGATAGCCTTGATCAAAGATGGGCACTGGGTTGCTCCACGGCTTTCAAGAAGACCTCTTCGAGCGTGCTGCGCTGCGGCCGCAGATGGCGGATTTGCTGCCGCTCGGCGGCGGCCGCCTCCCAGAGCATCTGCGGCGAGCGTCCTTCCGGCAATTCCACGACCAGCATGTCGTCGCGCGTTTCGGCCGAGCAGCCGAGGGAGACCAATCGGCTGACGAACGGCGCCGGTTCGGCCTTGAGCCGCACCTCGAAGCGCTGCCGGTGAACTTGCTTAAGCTGTTGAATGTTTCCCGCCGTCAGCACCTTCCCGCTGCCCAACACGACGACATAATCGCAAACTGCTTCGACGTCGGGCAGCAGATGGCTCGAAAACAGCAGGCTCATCCCCTTGTTGCGCGCCAAATCCCGCGACAGCTCGAGCAGCTCCTCGCGGCCGGCGGGATCCATGCCGTTGGTCGGTTCGTCGAGAATCAGCAGCTTGGGATCATGGATGATGGCCGAGGCCAGCTTCAACCGCTGCTTCATGCCGGTCGAATACGTCTCGACATTGCGGTAGCGGGCTTCGCCGAGCCCAACGTAGTCGAGCACTTCGTGGGCTCGCTGCAAACCGTCTTTGCGCGGCATGCCCCCCAGCTCGCCGGCAAAGGCCACGAACTCGACGCCGACCACTTGCGGGAACAGGCACTCGTCTTCCGGCGAAAACCCCACTTCGCGCCGGATATCTAGCTGGCGGCGGCGAAAATCCATGTCGAGGATTTCCCCCGAGCCCTTGTCGATCGAGATCAGCCCCAGCAAGGTGCGGATGAGCGTCGTCTTGCCGGAGCCGTTTGGTCCCAACAGGCCGATGGCCCCGGCCGGGACGCTCACCGAGAGCTGGTCGAGCGCCGTCACCGGACCGTAGGTCTTGGTCACGTCTTGGAGTTGGAATAACATGCGGCGCGGCGATTAGGGCGATGGATGGGTTGGTCCCAAAGACAATACCCTATTCGCCGCCGGAATGCCAATCTTGGCAAAGCAGGAATCGTCGCGCCGGTGCGAATCGAGAAATGGCGGCAGGAAGCTACGACTTCAATCGTGCCTGTCAGGATCGCACGAATCCGCCAAAGCAGCTAACGCCGGCGATGGCCGCAAAGATGCTCGAAGGTTCTTAGAACGTGATCGTGTAACGGGCCCCGACGACGTCAGCAGTCGCTTGATTCGGCTCTGGCAAGAGCCAATGTTCGAGGTCGATCATGAGTAGACTCTGACGCCAGAGTTCGAAATTGATTCCAACGGTCAGCCGTTCGACGTCAAAGGTCCCCGTGGGCAGAGAGCTGCCGGGCGGTGGCAGCAGGCTGCGCCGGCTTTGCGAGTCGTAGCGCACGAGAAAACTCACGTGGCAATCGTTATAGGGCCGCGCCTCCGCTTCGATGTAATATCCCTGTACGGCTTCGGCGATGACTCCAAATCCGTTGTTCACGAACGCAGCGCGGTCGCTCTCGCGCCTGGCGAACTCGGCCTGGAATCGGATCAGTTTCTCGTAGTGCGCCTGAACGTCGAAGCCGTAAATAATGTAATCGAGCCCCCCGGGGAAGCCGGAAGTGTTGGGGTCGTCGAAGCGGCCGGCAGTAACCGACGTTCCGAAGCGAATGTTGGGGTCCCCAAACGTGAGCCGCCCACCGCCGCTCACTTTGTTATTGTTGTCGAGAAGACTCCGAGTCTGGATGAAATCGATGCCATCAGTATTGCCTTGCAGGCCGTTGACGGCGTACGTGTCGATCGTCGCCGTGATGGGCCCACTCCGGCAACACCCCAGCGGAATATCCAGGTTGAGATTGACGCCTTCGTCAGCATCGGGCATCGGCAAAACGGGAAAACCCAGGTCCGCGTTAAACAGGCGTTCGCCCATATTGAAGATCAGGGGGGGCGACACGGTGTAATAAAGGCCGGGGTTGACTTGCGCCGAGAAGGCCCCGAACGGGATTACAAAGCGTCCAGCGTCGATGCCTCCCTTCATACCATGCACGTGCGGGTCGAGGAATTGCGACAGATCCACCCGAACGGCCACCTCGAGCGGGTCGATTCGACTGATCTGGGCTGGCTCCTGCACGCCGTGACAAGTGATGCACAGCGTGATGCGTGCGCTGACGACCTTGCTTTGCCAACTCGCACCGAAAAACGCGAGCGGTCCGAAATCGGGGTTTTGCACGTGGCTGTTGCCGCCCCGCCAAAGCGGCGACAGAGTGGCAAAGGCCGAGACCGACGATTCATCGGCGGAGGAGCCAGTATTTCCGGGCGCAGTTGCGGTCTGACCTCCCGACGCGGTCGCATTGCGGGAGGCAAGGTAGACTGCGATCGGCTCGATCTCCTCTGACGCTACATCCGAATCGCGCTTTGTGGCCATGCGCCGTACCGTAGCGCGCCAGCCAGCAAGATCCTTCGTGCGTTCGAGGGCGCGAGCGGCATCGTGGCACGTCGTGCAACTGCGCTCAAAGGCGGCTTGCCCCACGCTGACAACGGCCGGATCGAACGTTTGGGCTGGAGCCGCGCCGGTTCCGCCGTTTGCGTCCTTTGCCGGCAAGTCACTCGCCTTCGCTTGAGAAGCCTGCGGTACGTCGGGGGCTTCCTGACCCTTCTTGGAAGAGTCCACCTCGTCGGCGCGAGTCAACTGGATAATCAAGACCAAGACGAAGGTGGCCAATCCAACAACAAAACCCGGCAAACGCCGCGTTGGGGGTCTGTCCGTCTTGCCTCGTCCTCGCATTTTTGCTGACATCCGTGTCCAAAATGCGCGCCCCTGTCATTATTATCGTCACAATCCATACGGTCGCTAGAGTCAACCTAAATTACTTGCTACGATCGCTGTTAACGATAGCTCAATCTCTATGCTGCCGTCCACCGCGCGTGCGCCTCCAGGGGGCGGCAGTCCAAAAGGATCACGAGCGCGCGGCCGCGAGTCGAGCCGCTCTCTGGCCGATGAGCGCAACGCCACCGATTACCAGCAAGATCAAGGTCGATGGCTCAGGAACTGATCCAAAGTCGTTCTCCCCTTCGGGATTCCGCATTGACAGCGCAGCCTGATCGGCGCCGCCGCCATTAAGATTCTCCAAAGGGGAGGAGACGATGCCGTCGGCTCCAAACGGGCTTTCGGGCGCGACTGAAGCGGATGACGCCGGGTCCCAGAGCGAATTCGAAGTAATGTCGATCATAGGATTCCCCGAAGCGTCGGACGCGGCAATTGTCACGATCGCGGGGCTCGTCGCTGTGCCTCCAATGAGGAGCGCGCTTTGGACAATGTGATTGGCTGTCAAGCTGCTGCCAGCGTTGACCTGCGTACTGCCCGTGCCCCCGATGTTGCCCACGACTTGGTTGGTTCCGGAAACGAGAACCCCGGCCGGGGAAGTGCTGCTATTGGAAATATTGACTCGGTTCAAGCCCGAAGCCAGGGCAGCGACGCTTCCGGCCAACTCCAACGTCGCGCCGCTCGCTACGTTGGCGGCGGCGCCTGTGCCAACGCTCGCCGCCCCGGAGGTGGCCTTGAACCGTAATGTGCCGCCATTGATCTGGAACGTCGAATTGTTGCTCAACGTCGGCGCCGTGTCGAATTCCAAAGTTCCGGCGGTGACGGTCGTACCGCCGGAGTATGTGTTCGCGCCCGAGAGAATCCAGACGCCTGCGCCGCTCTTTGACACCGCCAGAAGCCCCGCGCCGTGATCGGCCAAAACGCCATGGATCGTGTTCGTTCCGGTATTGCCACCGTTTAGCGCGAGCGTCGTGGTGCCTGTGGTCGGACCCGGCGTGATGCCGCCGCCAAAGTTCAGCGTGGCGGTCGTGCTCGTTGCGCCGCTTGTAAACGCATAGCTCCCTTCCAACACTAACGGCGCGTTTACTGTCTCCGCGTTGGCCACTGTCGATGTCGCTTGAATCGTGCCACCGGCCGTCAACAACAGGGACGGACCTCCCGAGACGCCGATGATGAGGGAATTGACGTTCGGCGTATCGAACGTGATGTTCTGCAGGTTGCGGCCAGCGTCTATGACAAGCGGCGAATTGGCGGCGTTTTGGCTAAAGGTAGCGGTGTCGGTATTCGTCGTGCCGCTGGTGGCACCAGGCACCGCCCCGTTCCAATTTCCGCTGGCGGCCCAACTCGTACTGCTCGCGCCAGTCCAAACGTCTGCCACGACCACTTTGCCCGTCTGTCCGGCAAAGTTCTGGGGATTGTTGACGATGTTGGTCCCGCCGGTAAACAGTCTTGCCATCGTCCCGTCCGTCGGCAACGCCGTGTAAGTGCCAGAGTTGGCGCCGAAGAAGGCGATCGACCCGCCGCCGGAAAAGAGGAATCCGTTGGGCATGATGAAGTCGGGCGCCGGCGCGCCCGCCGCTTGGATGCCGGCGGTACCGATCAAGAATTCCCTGTTGGTGGTGTCGGGCGACGTCGGCAGATTGCTGGGGATCGTGAACGTGTGCGTGCTTCCAAAGGTAATCTGGATTGAGTGGCCACCGACGAAGCTCTGGCCACTGGCCGTGGTGGACAGCTCGATGAACTGCAACGTGCCGCTGCTGTTCGTGTACAACTCGCTGATGTTCCAAAGGTGGAACGCGGCCCGCGCTGTTGGAGCAATGGTAAGCGAGCCGACGACAACCGCGGACCACAAAGCTAACCGACGCGTGAAATGAGAGCAAAGTCCGGCGGACACGATTTCCCTCATGGCAAGAATCCAGTTCCGGGGCAATCTGATAACTTCGCGCATTGCCTAGCCTAGCTGGTCACTGAGCAGGGCTACAATCCATTCAACAAAGAATTCACAATAGACTAACGATATGCTGTTTTAGTGGCGAGGACGATCGATCGGAGCGCAGCCTGTTCGTGAGATCATCAGACTAAAAGCCGCTCGATTCCTAGCAAATCATGTTCCGAATCGCAGAGGTTCCGTAAGTCATCGATCCGGCGCCTAATGAGAGCGCCGAACAAATCCGGCGGGGAATGTCCAGCTTTTGCGGAATCCAAGAAGCAAAACGCGGACTGTCCGCTTTTCTCAGCCGGATTTGTTAGGCGTTCTAAGACAGAAACGTGGTAGGCAAACGGAAGCGAATAGAAGTACGTTTAATGTACGCTGCTGAGCAACGGGTGTACGGCTGGCGCGTTCCCAGTGCTTTTGCGACAAATGGCCAGGCCGTGTTGAGTGCTATGCATCGGAAGGACGATCCTGCCCGGTAGAAGGAGCGTGGCATTTCAACAGAGATCGGCTCCGCATGGAGTTACGAGTCCGAGCTGCCGGCGGCACAGGAATTGTTGACGATAGTCCGACCTCGCGGTAGCATCGCTGAGGTTTCGCGCAACTAGCGACCGGTCGATCGGCAAAGTGGTGGTGCCCGAACAGTCGGCACTCGGGTTGCTCGCAGTGGGCGCGATAAGTTGCTTGATTTACTTGGCAGTTCGCGGCTGGCCCGCCCCGTTTGTGGCGACTATGCGTTTTTTGATCGCTCGATCTCCGTATAGCGTGCGGCAATGGCTTTCCGCCATCAGTTTCGGGCTGCTGGCGGTGGCAATCTGCTCCTGCCAGCGAAGCACCGATACGATTCCGAGCGCTACTCTCGACGCGACTTCCGGTGTGGTCACCTTTGCCCGTGACGTAGCGCCCATCATCTTCAAAAGATGCGCGGCGTGCCATCATCCGGGCGAGGCGGCGCCGTTCAGCCTGCTCAGTTACGACGACGTTCGCCGCCGCGCGCGGCAGATCATCGATGTAACGCGAAAGAGGTTTATGCCTCCTTGGCTGCCGACTCAAGGGGACGAGCAATTCGTCGGCACGCGGCGCCTCACCGACCATGAACTCCAAACACTGCAAGGATGGGTGGATGCCGGAGCACCGCGCGGCGATGAGTCCGAGCTACCGGCAGCGCCTGTCTTCACCGACGGCTGGCAAACTGGAACGCCCGATCTTGTGCTGGAAAGCCCTGCGTTCAAGCTATCAAGCGGGGGCGGCGACGTGTTTCGGAATTTCGTCGTGCCAATCCAGCTCGAGTCGCCGCGATGGGTTCAATCGATCGAATTGCGGCCGGAGAATCCGCGCGTGACGCATCACGCGCGCCTCGGCGTCGACCGCAG
>DASZFO010000232.1 GCA_035939775.1 Pirellulales bacterium
TGTCGGAGCCGTGGCGGATGTGCCCCGTGAGCGTGCTGCCGATCAGCCGCGGGCGGAAGACCCGAAGAATGCGCATCATCCGCAGCGCTTCGAGCCGCATCTCGCGGAGGTTCTCGGTGCGGCGATCCCCTTCGTGGAGACGGGCGAGCGCCTGAATCTGATCGCGAATCTCGCTATTGGTGGGTAGATCGTGCGGCTTGACCCAGCCGCGACAGAGCCGCTTGGCGGCCTTCAGCTTCGCCCGGTAGTATTCCGATTCTTGCCGCACATACATCAACCTGGCGGCTTCCCAGGCGATTTCGCGGCGCAGCTTTTGATTTGCCATCAACGAACGTGCGCCGAGACTAAGCCCATCAATGCGGCGCCGGGCTGACTCGATCACTATAGGCAGACGCCCGCGGCGGCGGCAAGGGGCGGCTTACTGCTGTGTGGCAACGGTCACCGCCGGGTGGCATCTGACCGTCAACGTCGGCCAGTGGCGGTAGTCGATCTATTCGCCTGCGCCGAAGCAGTACAAATGTTGCCCGCCGCGGACGTAGAGACGATTGCCGGCGATCGCCGGCGTCGCGGCCACTCGCTCGTCTAGCTTGCGCTGCGCAGCGACTTCGGGATTGTCGCTAGCGGCGTCGATCGCGGAAATCACGCCGTCGGCAAGTGAGACGATGAAGATGTATCCGCCGGCTGCCACGGGGGACGCGTAATATTTGCCCGAGGCCCCGAGCCGCCTGTTCTCGTAGATCGTTTGGCCCTTCTCGGCGTCGTAGCACGATGCCAATCCGCCGTCGCGAACGAGGAAAATCCGGCCCCGATAGAAGAGCGGCGAAGGCACATAGGGCAATCCCTTGGTGTGTTTCCAGTCGATCGCCGTGTCGGTGATATCGCCTTCGCCTTTGGCCGTCACGGCCAGCAGGGAGTTCTTGCCTTGCTTCATATAGCTCAGATTCGCGTCCCACTCGTCGCGCGTGAGTTTGCCGTCGTGGTTCGTGTCGTTCGCGTCGAAGAAGTCCTTGAGGAAGCTCTTCTCCATCTCCGCCTTTTCCAATATGCCATCCTTGTTCGCGTCGAATTGTTTCAGTAAGTCGTCGTAACTCGGCATCGGCGAATCCGAGCCGGGCGACCAGCCGGCGAAATAGAGCCGCTTGCCATCGGTCACGGGCGACGTGCAATTGGCCGAGGGCAAACCGCGGAGCACCCAGCATTCCTTGCCGGAGTGCAGATCGTAGGCCTTCATCCGCAACGCTCCCGCCACGATCAGTTGCATCTCCTTGCCTTGGCCGCTGATCATGGGCGTGGAAAAAGCCGTTGGAACATTCGGCCGGTCCGCCTTCCACCGCTCCTCACCGGTTTCCGCGTCGAGGGCAAGAATCGCGGGGGCGTTTTTCTGGTCTCGAACGAGGATCACCAGGCCGTCGGCAAGAATCGGCGAAGTGCCGGTTCCGAAATCGTAATGTGTCTGGGCCACCGGAAGCTCGTGTTTCCATAGCAGATGGCCTTGGAAGTCGTAACAGAGGATTCCGCACGAGCCGAAATAACTTACCACCCGTTGCCCGTCGGTCGCGCAGGTTGAGGCGGCGGGGGAGCCTTCGATCGCGTGAAACTTCTCGATCTCCTTGGCCGGCGCCTCAGCCCGCCACAGCAGATGGCCATTGTCGCAATCGTAGGCCAAGGTCCAAAGCTTCCCATCCTCCACTGCGGTCAAGAATAGATGCTTGCCCCAGACGCAGGGGGAGGAAACGCCCGCCGGCACGGCAACTTTCCAGCGGAGCATCGAATCACGATCAATCGGCACCGGCGGGTGCTGGCTTTCGGAAACTCCCGATCCATTCGGGCCACGGAACCGCGGCCAGTTGTCTTCCGCAAGGGCGGCTGTCGCCGCGACGCACATTGTGAGGCAAATGAAGATTCGACAAAACATCGTATTGCTCCTTTTATTCTGTTCATGCAAGTCCGGTGCATGATTGTAGCCGGACACGACGCAATCGGGAATCGCTTGCCCCCGCATCTCTTGCTCCGGCTGCTAACAGTCGCGGATAATATGGCCGTGCAAACGGAGCCTCCCAAAGCTGACCCGCCAAAGCGCAAGCGCCGCCGCTTTCAATTCAGCCTGCGCTCGTTGATGATCTTCACGCTGATTTGCGCCGTCGGCTCGGCTTGGGTGGCGCGCAGAATTGAACAGAAGCGCCGAGAGCGGGAAGCCGCGGACGCGATCGTTGAGTTGGGAGGCCAAGTTGCATATGACTATCAAGTCAATCCGACTGGCGGTTTTGTTGCCAGTGCAAAACCTCCGGGGCCGGATTGGCTCCGAACGTTGTTCGGAGAGCATTTCTTCAGCGAACTGAAGGTCGTGAATCTCAACGGCCGCGTCAAGGTCAATGACGCCGGACTGATAAACCTCAGAGGGCTAACTCAACTCCAAATATTGGGCCTGCGGGAAACGAACGTCACCGACGCGGGGTTGGCAAACCTCAAGGGGTTGACCCAACTCGAAACGCTATCGTTGGTGAAATGCAACGTCACTGACGCCGGACTGGAAAACCTCGGAGACCTGAACAAACTCACAGACCTGCTGCTGGAGAAAACCTGTATTAGCGACGCCGGGCTTAAAAGCGTCAAAGGCTTGAGCCAACTTCAAAAGCTGAACCTCGTTGACACCCGAGTCAGCGGTTCAGGATTAAAGCACCTCAAAGGGTTGACTCAACTCCAAACGCTGTACCTGGCCTATTCGAACGTTACCGATGCTGGACTGACGCACCTCAAGGGAATGACCCAGCTCAAAACGCTTGAACTATGCGGCACTAAAATCACCGACGCTGGATTGGTAAACCTCAGAGGATTGACCCAACTTCAAGAATTGGGACTGGGTGAATGCGATGTCACCGACGCGGGAATCGAAAACATCAAAGGCTTGATTCAACTCCGTGGGCTCTCGCTGGGCGGAACATTTTCTACCGGCATGGTGGAATCGGAGAACCGAATTCCTCGAGCAGTGGGTCATGTCACCGACGCCGCTTTGGTATACCTCGACGGCATGTTCCAACTGCGAACGCTGTTTTTGAATGGAACCGCGGTCACCGACGCCGGACTGGTCCATCTCAAAGGGTTGACGCAACTGAAGACGCTGGGCCTGTTGAATACCAAAATCAGCGACGCCGGGCTGGTCAAGCTCAAAGGACTGACTCAGCTCCAAACGCTGGACCTGAGGGAAACCAATGTCACTGACGCGGGGTTGGTAAATCTCAAGGGGCTGAACGCGCTCCAATGGCTGTTCGTTGGGAAAACCAAAGTCACTGACGTCGGGGTGAATGACTTTCAGAAAGCGTTGCCAAACTGTCAGATTGGCCGCTGACAAACGAGCCGCGCGTATTCGGGCGCGGGGAGAGATTCAGCCCGATCCAATCGCTCGCGACGCACGGATTCTCGGCTCCACAGCGCACAGGCTGCGGCCGCGTCATTCCGACCGCGGCTGCGGCGTGGAGCGGTAGGGATTTCCTTGCTTGAAGAGTTCCAGGCGCGCGGTTTCCATTTGCTTGTCTTCCGGCGGCGACAGCTCGACGACTTTTTCTTGCCAGGCGCGGGCCTTCTCGAAATCGCCGCATTCAGCGTACGCGGCGGCGAGAGAATTGGCTGTGTAGAAGGCGTCAGTCCCGTTGGCAAGTTGGTAGCCACGACTGGCGTTTTCAAAGGCCTTCTTGCCGTTGCGGTAGCGTAGGTCGGGGCAAGAAGCTTGGAAGAAGCCGAGATTCTCGTAGCCGGTGGCGAAATTGGGATCGATCGCCAGGGCTCGGTAGTAGTCGGCGTTGGCCTGGTCGTACTCACCTCGATGCGCTTCAATCGTGCCGCGATTGGTATAGGTGGCGGCAATATTGGGGTCCATCGCGAGAGCCTGGTTGAAATCGGCGACGGCCTTGTCGTGCTCGCCCTTGTCGTCCCAGGCGACACCGCGATTGCTGTAGGCGGCCCCGAGAGTGGGGCAGATCGCCAGGGCCTGGTTGTAGTCGGCGATCGCCTTGTCGAGGCTGCCTTTTTTCCACCAGTCGAAGCCGCGATTGTTGTAGGAGTTCGCGTCATAGGGATTGATCGCGAGGGCCCGGTTGTAGTCGGCGATCGCCTTGTCGTACTCGCCGCGATCGTCCCATTCGGCGGCGCGGTCGGCATAGCTCCCTTGGATGTTCCAGTTTCCGAAGCCTGGGATTCGAATCGTCCTGTACGGCAAGTTGATCGTCTGCCCGTCAACACTGACTGCGGGGATTGGGACGTCGTTGGAATATGGTGCCGGTAAGTTCGTCGTAGCCATCCAGCCGGTGCAGCGGTTGATCTGGGCCGCATAATTCACGGCCTGCGTGACGTCGGTGGTGTTGAGGTCGTAAGCAGTTTGCCGCACATACTGTCGGGCGTCCCACTTGTAACCCCAGACCGTGTAGGTCGGTTTGACGGAGACCTCGGTCGGCGGGGCGTCCACCTTGGCTTCCGCGGCCAAAGCGGGCAAGGCAGATAGCAAGATGGCGGTATAGACTAAGGCTCTCATGGCATGTCTCCGGGAAGGAAGGAGTTTGGGATCGCTTCGATACAGGCGTGCCGTGCATTTAATCCGCGGGGAGCGACGAGGCGTCGAATAGCTCGGCTCCCTTCTCATCCGGTAGATTGCCAAACCGAGCCCCAAGCGGACACAATTCTCTCAGGATCAAGGCGAGCATCACCTGGCAGATCGATTCCGAGGGGGGGCGAGGTCGCGGGGCCCGACGTCGCGGGCAAGCTCATCCGGAACGAAACTTGCTTCAAGGGTTCGTCATCTGCGCGTTAGCCGCGTTTTGGGCGTCGATCGCATTCTGAGTGTTGACCATATTCTGGGTATTAATCATGTTCTGGGTGTTGATCATGTCTTGAATGTTGTTGTTCATCATCTGATTGTTGATCATGTCTTGGGTGTTGATCATATTCTGGAGATTGAGCGAGTCTTGGATGGCTTGTGAGTTGTCGTTGTTGTCGTAGTTGGAAGTGCTTGCCGTGTCGCCGGAATGGACGTTCCATTGCTCGCCGCGGGGGAGTCGAATCGTCATGAACGGCAGGTACAGGGTCTGTCCGTCAATCCTGAACCCGGGGCCGCGGAAGTCGGTGACATACGGCGCTGGCAAATTCGTCGTTGCCGTCCAGCCGGCGCAGCGGTTGATCTGGGCCGCATAATCCGCGGCCTTCTGGACGTCGGTGGTGTTGAAGTCGTATGCCGTTTGCCGGACGTACTGCCGGCCGTCCCATCGATAGCCCCAGACCGTGTAGGTAGGTTGGCCGGAGGCTGCGAACGGCGAGACGTTGGGTGTGGCGTCCGCGGCCCGGGTCGGCAGAGCGGATAGAAGGGTGGCGGCGCAAACAAATGCGAAACTTAAGATTACGCGTTTCATGGTTTGGCCCCTTTCTCGTTAGTGAGCTTTCTCACCAGAGAGATTGCCAAACCGAGCCGGAAGCGGACAGAATTCTTTCGGATTAGAACGCCCAGAAAATCCGGCGCGGAGAAGGGGGCAGTCCCCGTTTTACTCCGCCGACCATCGCGGCGATGGTGCCCGCGCAAAAGGGGGACAGTCCCCGCCGGATTTGTTAGGCGTTCTTTGGCTTAGTGGTACACGCGATTATGCCGCGTGCGCGCCCGAGCAGCCGTTTGTCAGATCGGCGAGAGATTCCAATTCCGTGCAGGTCGCTTGGAGGGCCGCTTTGGCGTCCATCCGGGCGGCGAGGGATTGGCAGCGAAGGGTGACCTCGGGTTGGTCGATCAGTCGCCGAAGTTGCCGGGCAACTTCGGGGCCGCGGAAATTCTTGGGCTTGATTTCGAGGCCGACGCCGAGCCGCTCGAGCCGCGCGGCGTTATCGGGCTGGTCGTGGCTCATAGCCATGATGAGCTGCGGAGCGCCGGCGGCCAAGCCTTGCCCGCAGGTGCCGATGCCGCCGTGATGCACGACTGCCGCCGCGCGCGGAAAGACTTGGCTGAACGGGACCCACGGAAAATGCGCCACGTCCGCCGGCAATCGGGCGGGAAGCTGCTCGGCATATTTCGTGAGCAAGATGCCGCGGCGGCCGAGGATGCGGCAGGCCTCGATCGCCTCGGCGAAGAACGAATGAGCATGCATCATCGCCGAGCCAGGAGTGAACACGATCGGAGGCGCGCCGGTTGAGAGAAACTGTTCGAGGCGCGGCGGCGGCGCGGTCACGTCGCTTTCGTCCCACAGCGGAAAGCCGGTCAGTCGCACGTTCGCCGGCCAATCGGCTTGCGGCGGGGCGAACCAATCGGGAAACAGGCCGATCACTCGCTCCGGCGAATTCCACCACTCGCGCATGATGCCGTGCGCGGCGGGCAGGCCGAGTTCCGTGCGAAAGGCATTCAGCTCCGGGCAAAGCAGTCGATCGATGAACTTGTCGGCCACCCAAAACTGCAGCCGCTTGAACCATCGCGGCACGCCGGGGCCCATCCACGTCAGCGGCAGGCGCGGCGGCTCGATCAAGCTGCGGATCAGCACCGGCTGCAAATAGACGGTGGCCAGCGGCACACCGCGCTTTTCGTTCAGCACGCGCGCCCCGAGCGCCGCTCCCGGCGCGGCGATTACGGTCGGCCCCGAGCCGATCCGCTCGTCGAGTACGCGATACAACTCCCGGATGCAAGGGACCATGAGCTGTCGGGCGACGAAGGCGAAGCCCTTGTAGGGATGCCAAAGATCGGGGTCGCGCATCCCGGCGAGCAGCTCTTCCTCGGTGGCGATCGGCACGAATTCGAGGCCGGCTGCGGCCACCAGCGACTCGAAATGCGGATTGGTGACGAGCGTGACCCAATGGCCGCGTTGCTTAAGCGCCCGACCCAGGCCGACGAACGGATGCACGTCGCCGGCGCTGCCCAGCGCCACGAGCAGGAAATGGATGGGAGAAGGCATGGGAAGGGGCTCGGGACTGGGGGCTCGGGGCTGGGGAACGCGCAGGCGGCGGCGATACAGTTAATGTAGCACGCACACTCCGTGTGCCGTTGCCCGTTACGGCACACGGAGTGTGCCAACTACTTTTTCGGGCCGGGATTATCCTTAGGACAGGCCAACGGAACAAGCCAAGCTGGGTGGTTCGTGGACTACGTTGCCAAAATGACAAGGTGACGGGGTGACAAGGCGACCTTCGGCGCGGCAGGCGGAATGATTGCATGTGGCCATGGCTCCAATTAACCTAGTTTTGGAGCGTTTTTGACGAGACATCGCCGCCGAACACCTATGCGCAAAGGACATCTCATGATTCGCTTTCGACCGACGATCGGCGTTCTTGCCGGCTTGCTAGCATTCTACGGCGTTGCCCGCGGCCAGGAAGAGCGAGGGGAATTGCCCGAGGGGATTCGCCAGCTCATTCGCGCGGCCGATCAGGCCGAGCAGCAAGTCCGAAAGGAAAACGGCGGCGTCGTTAATGAAGAAGCCGAGCGACGGGCATCCCGATCCGCGCGGCAGGCCGCCAGGCAGGCGATCAATGACTATTGGCTAGCCTCGTTCGAGTACAACCGACGGCGGGCGGACGTCGAGAAAGCCCGCACAGAGGCCGAAGAGGCGCAGAATCATCTGCTCACGGTTCAAAGCGAAACGACTTCGAGCGGTCCGCGATTGATCAAGGCGCAAGAAGACGCCGACGGAAAACTCCGTTCGCTGGCCGACGCCGAAATGAAGCTGGAGCAAGCGCGCATCGCCTGGGAAAGCACGCGCCTTCCCGCAGCGGCCCCAGCCCCCGAAGGATCAGCGACAGACTCTCGCCCGAAGCCTCCCGAAGCGCCCCAGCCGGATTATTACCGCCCGCAAAAGCCCGAGCCCGATTCGGCGGGGCGAACCGCCGCACCGGAGGAGCGCTGGAACGGTCGCTGGTCTGTCTATAGCAACGAGCAAGGCTCGTTTCATCTGCGCGGCGGATCGGGAAGCGGATTCTACTCGCGGCTGGGGCAATCGTACCTCACGACGCTCCGTTTCCGCAAAGACAGCGAGCATTTTTTGTTCTATCGCGCCGAGTCGGGCGATCCGACCATCATCGAATGGGCCTTTGCGAAGTATCCCGAATTTCCCTCGGGCGGCGAGCCCATGTTCGCCGTCTGGTGCCACGACCGCGCCGGCTGGCACTGGGAATGGGCACGCCGCGACGGTGCGATGGAAATGCCCACAACGCCCAGAACGCCGACACCGCCGGCGATGCCGATGCCGGGGCCGGCCGCGATGAACTGAACGCGGAATGCAGAAAGATCAACGCAGAGTTACGAAACAAAAGTCATCGATTCACAAGTCTTTCTTCATTCTGCGATTACTGCGGCTCGCTCGAA
The DNA here is from genome assembly GCA_035939775.1 of Pirellulales bacterium. Lineage (NCBI taxonomy): Bacteria > Pseudomonadati > Planctomycetota > Planctomycetia > Pirellulales > Pirellulales bacterium. Next base: position 8,315 of record DASZFO010000232.1, read on the forward strand.
CGAGGCGAAAGCCGACGGCGCGGAATAACAGTAGCGCACAGCCCGTCATTAAGGCATCCAGTACGACCCAGGCCATGACCATGAAAACGGCCTCGACAGGCGCGCCGAACGGAATACTCAGAAGCATCAGTATGGCCCATCCAAGCAACGTGGCGATCGCGGCCACCCCTGCCAGTCGTGCGGCCGGATTTCTCCGTCCCAAGGCAGCCCACGCGGCACCATAGGCCATGGCGCCGCACGCTAAACAGACGGCGCCGGTCGCGAGCAATTCCCTCGGCATATCGTGCCGAAAGTCGTCTGTCCCCGCGACCAGGCGCGCCAGCCCGGCGACCATCGCGACTGCCAACGTCCAGCCAAACATCTGGCGCAAGGTGAATTGCGCTGGATTTTCGTCCCGTTGCCAATCCTTGGCGTCGTCATCGGTCACGAACCGAATCAGTCGCCTCCCGGTGGCTCTCATCAATAGCAGCGGAATTGCGACGATCACTACGAGCAAAAGGGCTGTTGCAAACATCGCGGCGGCATCAGGTCGGTCCTCGATAAAGAAAGGGACGAAGATCATCGCTGCACCCGGAACGGCGATCGCCAAACGAACGGGAAGAGAATGGCTTCCAAACGCGATCCAGATCGCCACGAGGCTTCCTTCGCTGCTTACAAAGGCAGCGACAGCAGCTTGGAGTATTTCGGGTGGCGCCGTCCGAGCGTGAATCAACGCCAAGACAATTGAATTGCCAACGACCAGCGCCACTGCGAGGGGGATGACTGCGGGCGCGAGATCGGTGGGCTGAGCTTTCTGTTCCATTTGGCGCCGTCGTCTTTCAATGTTCAGTTTATCCGCTTTCGATCGCCAGACGCAAATCATTGCGTCGTGGGAACTTAAACCGCCAAATGCAATCGGCCGGCGCCGTTCCATCGTGCTTGACGAGAGCGGCATTGCTCTGGCGAACGCAAGATATTAACGTCTGCGGAAACAAGTCCCATGGGTGCCAATTATTCATCATACGCAATAGCCCGACTCCTAAGCGACCGACGGGTGTTATCGTCGTCGCGGAGTGGGCGATCGAAATTGAGCGAACAAATCTTGTCGGCGGTGAATAATTGAGCTAGAGGCGCTGGAGTACGGTTTTTCAATCGAAACGGAGGAACAAGCGATGAGTCGGATAAAACCTCGTGGTCCGTGGATGGTGGTGCTGGCCGTTTTATTGGCGGCGGGGGTTGGGGCGGGCGTGACCAATCTGCAAAGCCGAGTGGCTGGGCAAGATCAAAATCCAAAATCGCCGCGCGATGCCGCGGCCATTAGTCAAGCAAAGTCTTTTTCTCACGCTTTCCGTTATGCCGCCGAGCAGGCCGGGCCGAGCGTCGTGAAAATCCGCTCGCATACCGCGGCGAAAAAGGTCAAGGGAATCTCCCGTAGCGGGAATCGCTTTGGCGGCGGGAACCCCTTCAAGGGAACTCCCTTCGAAGATATGTTCCCGAACGGCTTTCCCAACGATGGGGAATCGTTTGGCGGCGGTGCTCCCGAGCGCGATGGCGTCGGCTCGGGCGTGATCATCGATAGTTCGGGCATCGTGCTCACGAACAATCACGTCGTCCAAGGGGCCGATGAAGTGACGATCGTGTTGGGCGACGGCCGCGAATTCAAGGGGTCCGACATCAAGACCGATCCTCAAACCGATCTGGCGGTCGTGCGGATTCACGATGCGAAGGACTTGCCGGTTGCGAGAATCGGCAACTCGGATGATCTGGAAATCGGTGACTGGGTGCTGGCGATCGGCTGCCCATTCGAACTGGATCATACCGTGAGCGCGGGCATCATCAGCGGCAAGGGGCGCGAGGTGAGCGAACTGAATCGCGCACGCTTCCTGCAAACCGACGCGGCCATCAATCCGGGCAATTCCGGCGGGCCGCTCGTGAATCTCGACGGCGAAGTCGTTGGCATCAACACGGCGATCGCGACCAACAGCGGCGGTTATCAAGGGATCGGCTTCTCGATTCCGATTAACACGGCGAAATGGGTCATGTCGCAATTGATCAACACGGGGCATGTCGCCCGCAGCTATCTGGGCGTTCAACTCGAAGAGATCAGCCCGGAGCTGGCCGGCAAGCTGGGAGTGCATCAGGACGCGGGCGTCCTCGTGGCCGATGTGATGCCAAATACTCCGGCGTCTGCCGCCGGAATGAAGGAGGGAGACATTGTGACGGCATTCTCCGGCATGGCGGTCCACGGGATGCGCGACCTGCGCGATATGGTCGAAAAGGCCCCGATCGGCTCGAAACAGACGCTCGTGGTCAATCGTGACGGCAAGCCGGTCACTCTCGGCGTCACGCTCAAGGCGCTGCCGGAGAAAGTGGCCGAATTGGGCCGCACTCGCAACGGCAGGCTGCACCGCGATGAATCGGGCGCTACGTTCTCGTCCGAAGATCTCGGTCTGGAAGTGGCCGACATGACGAGCGAAGAGGCCGAAACCTTCAAGGGATATGAGGGCGTCGTGATCCGTCAGGTCGAAGATGGCAGTCCGGCCGCGAAGAAGGGCCTGGAGCCCGGCATGCTGATCCGCGCGGTCGGCAAGACCCCGGTGAAGAACGTCGAGCAGTTCGTCGACGTGCTCAAGAAGGAGTCGGTCGAATCGGGCGTGATGCTGCTCGTGCGAACGGCCGAAGGCAATCGTTATGTTGTGCTGAAAAAGGCGTAAATCCGACCGCGAAGCCGCGCAGGATGAATCGACCGCGCGGCATGGTCGGGAGACCGTGCTACAACGCGTCGAGCGGCATTTCGCAGTTCCCCGAGAAGCCCAGGGGCGATGGTCCCTGGGCTTCTTTTTTATCACGCCGTCTGCTTGCGCTCGACGCGGAAGAAGATCGCGAATACGACGAGCGACGCCAAGACGCCGACGCTGGGGATGAGCCAGATGTGATACCAATCGCGGACGGAATCCTTGGTGAAAGCGTCGGCAACGTAGCCCGATAGTTCGTTGCCCAACCACATCCCCAGGCCGTAGGTCAAGAACGTGAAGAGCGCTTGGCCGCTCGCGCGAATGTCGGTCGGCGCCTCGTTGTCCACATAGATGAAGCCCGCGGCGAAGAAGAAATCGAAGCAAACGCCGTGCAGCGCGAGGCTGGCGATGACCACCCATGGTCCGACAACGTCATGGGCGCCCAATGCGAAGAGTAAATATCGAAGGCCCCAGGCGGCCATTCCCATAGCCAGCACCCATTTCATCCCCATCTTCCGCAAGAACCAGGGGAGAAACGGCAGCAGAAACATCTCGGAAATCTGGCCGATCGTCGTCAGCGTCGCCGTGTCCAAGGCGAGCGTGATCTGACGAAACCCCAAGTTCAGCGTCAGTTGCTTGGCCGCCTCGGGCAGCTTGGTCAGCGTCGAGCCTTCCAGATAAACTCCGATGAACGTGTAATAGAAGGCCAGGACGATCGTAATGATAAACGACACACCGAAGAACACCGCGAACGACGGAGATCGCAACAGTCCCACGGCGCGCAACGCGGGGAATGCCTCGCCGGCCTTGCCCGCCGGCGGAGTGTGCGGCAACAGGAAGCTGAACAATCCCAACGCCAGCGAGAAGCCCGCGGCAAGGAGCAGTGGAGCGTTCGTTTGCAGCGCGTCCGGGTTGAATTTTCGCAGCACCTGTCCCACGATCAGATTGGCCACGATCCAGCCGATCGTGCCAAACACGCGAATCCGCGGAAAATCGCGGCCGCCGTCCGGAACGTGTGCAAATGTGATCGAGTTTGAAAGCACCAGGGTCGGTGAATACAGCAGCGCATAAGCCAGAGCGACAATATAAAGCGGTTGGAATTCTCGCACTTCAGCCATCGCATAGAGCAAGCCGGCGCCTCCCAGATGTAATATGCCCATCAGCTTCTCACTGGAAAAATAGCGATCGGCGATCTGCCCGATGAAGAGCGGCGCAAAAATCGTGCCCAACGCCATGGTCCCGTAGATTGAACCAATCTGCCATCCTTCGAATTTGAGCCCCTTGTCCAAATAAACGCCGAGCACGACGAACCACGCCCCCCACACGGCGAATTGCAGAAACATCATCGTCGAGAGGAGCGTGCGGCGGCCGAGGTCGAGTCGGGGGGCTGCAAGACGTGCGTTCATAGCGGCGGCGTGGGACATGGGGTCCTCCTGAGACGGGGTGATGAGCGCCCTATCATAATGATCTGGCGGACAAAGTGTAACATTTTGTTGCCGATCAGATCGGCCACTGGGGCCGCCTTTCCGGCCGTCCGATCGACGAACTGGGAATCCAATCGGTCGTCATCTTTGATAGAATCGACGTATCCGGTGTGGAAGGTTCTCTGGCGGGAAACGAGATGGCGAACGGCGGCCCACTTTCGAGCGATCGCGGTCCCGATTCGGCGTCGGCCGGAAAGACGGAAGCGGCGCGTCATGCTGCGCCAGATGGATCGGGCAGTCCTTATCAGCGATTGAATCCCGCTCTATTCTGGCTTTTCGGTTTGCCGTTGCTGACCGGCGTTTATTTAGCGTCGGCCAAACTCGGGCTTTCGCTCGCCACTAGCGCGGAGCAGGTTTCAGCCGTCTGGCCGCCGACCGGGATCGCGCTGGCCGCCCTAGTGCTGTTGGGCTATCGCGCCTGGCCGGCCATCATGCTCGGCGCGTTTCTGGCGAATTTCACGACGCACGAATCGTTCGCCACCGCGCTGGGCATCGCCGCCGGCAACACGCTCGAAGCGGTCGCCGGCGCTTGGCTCCTGCAGCGGATCGCGCAGTTCGACGCGTCCTTGGCGCGGTTGAAGGATGTGTTGGCGCTCATCGTGCTCGCCGCCGGTGTCAGCACGGCACTGGCGGCGACGGTCGGCGTCACCAGCCTCTGCCTCGGCGGCGCGCAGCCTTGGTCGTCGTTCGGGTCGCTGTGGGGAGTATGGTGGCTTGGAGACGCGATGGGCGATTTGATCATCGCCCCGCTGCTGCTCACCTGGGCCACCGACTTCGGCCGGCCCAAGAGGGTCGCGGAAGCCACGGTCTTGCTCGCGATCCTATTGCTCGTAAGCTGGCTAGGATTCAGCGCCCCGTCGCGCGGCTCGGGCGAGGAGCGGACTTGGATTTACTGCATGTTTCCGCTCGTGACCTGGGCCGCGCTCCGATTTGGTCAGCGGGGGACGACCGTGGTGACGCTGGTGGCCTCGGCGTTGGCGATCTGGAGCACGTTTCGCGGCCTCGGGCCATTCGGCACGGGACTGATCCACGATCGGTTGCTGTCGCTGCAACTTTTCATCGGCGTCGTGTCGACCAGCGCGCTATTGTTGAGCGCGGCGCTGGCCGAGCGCGAGCACCTCGAGGACGAACTCCGTGTGCGCGTCGGCCAACTTGCGGGCGCCGATCGCCGCAAGGACGAGTTCCTGGCGATGCTCGCCCACGAGCTGCGCAATCCGCTGGCGCCGATTCAAAGCGCCCTCGAAATCCTCCAATTGCCGAATGCCAGTTCCGCGATCATCGCCGAGGCGGAGGAGATCCTCGGCCGGCAGGTGAAGCACCTCATTCGCCTGGTGGACGACCTGCTCGATATGGCCCGCATCTCGCGCGGCAAGATCGAGCTGCGCAAAGAGTGGATCGCGCTCGAGACGGTGGTGGCTCGCGCCATCGAAACGGCCCGCCCGCTCATCGACGCCCGCGGGCATGAACTAACAGTCGCACTGCCGCCGCAGCCCGTGATGATCGAAGCCGATCCGACTCGGCTGGCGCAGGTGATCTCGAATCTGCTGAACAACGCGGCTAAATACTCAGAATCGCGCGGCCATATCTGGCTGACGGCGCGGCGCGACCGCGATCGGCTGGCGATCCAGGTCCGCGATCAGGGCATCGGGATCAGCCCGGATGTCTTGCCAAGCATCTTCGATTTGTTTGTCCAGGCTGAACGAGGCCGCGATCGGACTCACGGGGGAATGGGAATCGGGCTGACGCTGGTTCGCCGGCTCGTGGAGCTGCACGGCGGCACCGTCGAGGCGCTCAGCGCGGGGCCGGGAAAGGGGAGCGAATTCACGATTCGATTGCCGTTCGAAGCGCCGACTTCGCCCAGCGAGGAAAGCCGTTCGCCGGTTTCACGAACTCCCGCGTCAAACCGCTCGGCGAAACCCGGTCGCGTTCTGATCGTCGACGACAATGCCGATGCGGCTTCGAGCCTCGAGAGACTCCTCCACAGCCGGGGCTACGACTCGCACGTGCTTTTCGATGGTCCCTCCGCCCTCGAATGGGTCGACGCAAATCGGCCGGCAGTCGTGATTCTGGACATCGGCATGCCGAAGATGGATGGCTACGAGGTCGCGCGACGATTGCGCCGGCAAGCCGGCGGTGACGACCTGCTCTTGATCGCGCTGAGCGGCTGGGGGCAGGAAGAAGACCGGCGTCGCTCGACCGATGCCGGCTTCGACGCCCACTTGATCAAGCCGGTCGATCTCGCCGCATTGGAGGCCTTGTTTGACGAGCGCGAGTCGCTCCCGGCGCCGTCGGGCATATAATGCGATTATCGGTTAGAGTGCGTCGAAGGCGCGATGTGTTCTCCCTCTCCCTCTGGGAAAGCGCCGGGGTGAGGGTGCTTCACTTGCCGCAGCGTTCCGCAAAAAAACAGCCAATCTCTATGGAGCGAATAAATATGGTCTGCGTACACATGTTCAATCGTCAGGGCGAACTGACCGGCCCGGTCGAATCGCCGAAGCTCGAATTGAGCGACGAGCAATGGCAGCAGCGGCTCACGCCGGAGCAATTCCGCGTGCTGCGCAGCAGCGGCACCGAACGGCCGTTCTGCGGAGCGTTGCTCGACACCAAGACGCCGGGCGTCTACACCTGCGCCGGCTGCGGGCTGCCGCTCTTTTCTTCCGACGCCAAGTTCCACTCCGGCACCGGCTGGCCCAGCTTCTTTCAGCCGATCGCCGACGGGAACGTCGCCGAGCGCACCGACCACAGCCACGGCATGTCGCGGACGGAAATCAACTGCGCTCGCTGCGACGGTCATCTTGGGCACGTTTTCGACGACGGTCCGCGGCCAACCGGCCTTCGCTTTTGCATGAATTCCGCCTCGCTCAAGTTCACTCCCTCCGACCAACTCAGTTCTCTCGGAGACCCCTTGGCCGAGAAAACCGTATCACAGCAGCCGCACGGCGAACCCGGCGGCGCTGCCACGGCCGTCTTCGCCGGCGGCTGCTTCTGGTGTACGGAGGCGGCCTTCGAGCAGCTCGACGGCGTGCTCGACGTGGTCAGCGGCTACTCTGGCGGAACGAAAGAATCCGCCAACTACGAAACCGTCTGCTCCGGTCGCACGGGGCATGCCGAGGCGATTCGCATCAACTACGATCCGCGCCGGATTAGTTACGATCGCCTGCTCGATGTCTTCTTCGACGCCCACGACCCGACTCAGCTCAACGGCCAAGGAGCCGACATCGGCACGCAATATCGCTCGGCCATTTTCTTCGGCAGCGACGAAGAGCGCCGCGCTGCGCAAGCCAAGATCAAGCAGCTCGCCGACTCGAAACGTTTCGCGAAGCCGATCGTCACCATGCTCGAACCGTTAAAAGAATTCTTTCCCGCCGAAGACTACCACCAAGACTACGCCCGCAACAACCCTCTGCAACCCTACATCCGCGCCCACGCGATCCCCAAAGCCTGCAAGATACGGGAAAAGCACCCCGAACTAATAAAGAAGGCGTAGTCAAACGAGACGGCAGGGACACATTCATCACGCGGCCTTTGCCGCGGCGACGACTTTCTTGGCGGCGTCGGTCAGGCCCGTGGCACTGATGATATTCACGCCGCTGGTGGCGAGGATCTTCCGCCCTTCTTCCACTTCGGTTCCTTCCAGGCGCACCACCAGCGGCACATTGAATCCGACCGTCTTGTAGGCTGCGACCAGGGCCGAGGCGATTGTGGTGCAACGCATGATGCCGCCGAAGATGTTCACCAGCACCGCCCGAACGTCCTTGTCGGAGAGCAGGATTCGGAAGGCCTCGGTCACTTGCTCGACGTTCGCGCCGCCGCCGACGTCGAGGAAATTCGCCGGCTCGCCGCCGTGCAGCTTGATGAGGTCCATCGTGCTCATCGCCAGGCCCGCCCCGTTCACAAGGCAACCGATATTGCCATGCAGACGGACGTAGCTCAAGCCGGCCTGGCTCGCTCGCACTTCCGTCGGCTCTTCCTCAGCCAGATCGCGGAGCGCCGACCATTCGGGATGGCGGAAGGCAGCGTTGTCGTCGAAACTCATCTTGGCGTCGAGCGCCAAGAGGTCTCCCGCGCCGGTCACCACCAGCGGATTGATTTCGAGCAAGCTGCAATCGCGGGCGACGAACGCGCGGCACAACTGTTTCATGAATTTGTCGGCCGAGCGCGCGGTCGCGGCGCCGAGTCGCAGCCGGGCGGCCAACTTGCGGACCTGATAGCTCTCAAGGCCGGCATCGGGGCGAAACGGCTCCTTGAAAATCCGCTCGGGGGTCTTGGCCGCCACTTCCTCGATGTTCATCCCCCCTTCGCTCGACACCACGAGAACGGGACCGGCCGACGAGCGATCGACCACGACGGCGAGATACAATTCGCGGGCGATGTCGCAACCCTCTTCGACGAGCACTTGCCGCACGATCTGCCCCTCTGGCCCGGTTTGCAGCGTGACCAACGGCTGGCCGAGCAGGTTGCCGGCTGCTTTGCCGGCGTCTTCCGCGGCGCGGACGAGTTGCACTCCGCGTTGTTGGGGATTGGTTTTGACAGACCCTTTTCCGCGACCACCGGCATGAATTTGGGCTTTGACGACGGCCACCGGCCCGGACAATTCTCGAAACGCGGCGGCGGCCTCGTCAGCCGAGTGCGCGACAATGCCCCGCGGCACGTTGACGCCCGCCTCACGGAGCAATTGCTTGGCTTGATATTCGTGGATCTTCATCGGAGCGTCGGCAAGGTGGTGGCAAGAAGCAGCATCGAAACCGCCTGGGAGAATTGGAATTGAACAAGCCGCAGATTATAAGTCGCCGACGAGCAATCTGGAAGTAGCGACGGGCGAGTGTTGGAGTTCCGGCTTTAGCCGGCGCCCGGCCGTCCTAAAGCGAAACTCCAACCGAGTGGCGAATTTTGCGGGGCGAGTCGACTCCCGTTAGCCGCCACGCTTGCGCGGCGCGCGACATCGTTAAGCGCGAGCGACCACTTGACCTGCGGCGATGCTTGCGGTAACAAAAATGAACCTCGACGCGGGTGAACGGCATTTCGTTGACTGCGGCGCCAACCGCGCCGCGGCGAGGCAAGCATCGAACCAAGATTTCAATCCGATCCAATCAGAAGAAGGGGACAACCGTGACGATTGTTCGCGTGGGACCGACAAAGAAATACTCGGACGGCTGGGAAGCGGCGTTCGGCAAGAAGGGCGCGGGCAAATCTGCCGCTAAAGCGAAGATGGCCGGATCGTCCGGCATGAAGAGCAAGAAGAAAATGGCTCCGGCCGGGCCGAAAAAGAAAGCGAAGAAATAAACGCGCGCCGATTCGGGCAGGCGAGCGGCTTGAAAGGCGCAACGCCCTTGGCGTAGGGGACGTCCGGACGCGACGCGTCTTTGGCTAACGCTCCGTTTTCATTCGCCGCTGCGCGAAGTGCGACTGCGCCGCCGCACGGCCAGACCAAGTCCGGCAATTCCGATGGCCGCCAAAGCAATCGAGGCTGGTTCTGGAACGGCTCCGACCGGGTTCGACGAGAACGTGAAGTCGTCCATCGCGAATTGGGTCCCGGCCGGGTTCGGATTCGGATCGGTCGGATTCACGAAGGGAGTGAAGACCAACTCGTTGACCCCGACAAACGCCCCACCGGAGTCGAAGTTGAACAGCGTCGGAGCGGTGTTGCTGAGCGTCACCGTACGAGTGTAAATCGGAACCGTGCCGCTGACGTTAGTATTGAACCCCTGAACGAGGAGATTCAGATTCGGGACCCAAGCGGAGGTCAACTCAGCCGAATCGAAGTTGAGAAACGAGGTCGGATCGAAGATCGTGGAGCTGAACCCACCGCCGTCGAAGGCCATATTCGGGGCCGACGTCGTGCCGGGAATGTAGCCGCTACCGGGAAAACTGGCGGACGCGTAGGACTTGTTCATGTAATACGTGTTGGTCCAATTCAAGCCGCCATAACCATTGGGCACCGGAGCATACGTTGTGGTGGAAAGCACTGGCGGATCGAATCCGAGCGTGGTCGCGGCATGAAGAGGGCTGACCGAGCTTCCGAGAAGCCCAACGACGGTAGCCGCGAGGAAAACGCGCGCCGCTCGACGTGCTCGGCTAACCATCGCCATTGTTGAGCGAACCGGCGCTCGAACGAGCGACCTTCGGCCGACGATGCGTGCGAAGCACTTTTGGAACACCACCGACAGACCGTTCCACAAGGAATAATAATAAGATTGCATTTGCTGTTCTTTCCTTCGATGTTTTTGCCAAAAACTCTGTTGTCCAATATGAGTGCGACGGTAACCGCAACGCGGCTCGCCCTAAGCGGCGGGAGTGCCTCGATAATCAAGCGGGATTTAGCGGCGGTCCGTGAAGGAACCGCGAGCGCATTAGCCCACCTGCAACAAATCAAATCAGCGGCAGGTCCCAGAGGTGGGAAGAAGGATCAACTCATGAGGACCTGGTTCAAGGTCCGAATCATTAGCGAGTCCTCAATGAATGCCGGATTCCAGACCGGCTTGCAAAAAGAGAGATAGTTATTCGTCGTCGTCCAAGACTGAGCGGAGAAAGTAAGGTCACCAGCGTTTTTCGTTCAGGATTATCAGTGAGTCATTCAAACATCAACTGAAGCCAACATAACCGAGAGTTACAAAGAACGCAACCGTTTTAGCCAGTTTCTAACTAAGATTTCGGCCCAGTGTCCAAGTATTTTGGCAGCTAGGATTTAGCTACACGCTGGCACGACGCGAGCAGGGGCAAACAGAGATCCTCGCTGGCGCTTTTGGCTAAGAACGCCTAACAAATCCGGCCGGGAAGATGGGGACAGTCGCCGTTTTGCTTCGCGGATTGCGCAAAACGAGGGACAGTCCCCGCCGGATTTGTTAGGCGTTCTAATGTCGGCGATGATTAGCCCGCATTAGCGGAAAAACAGCCGCGTGGCGATCATCCACCCCAGCAACAAGGCGAGCGCTGCGTCCAGACCGAACCCGAGATACGCGGCCCAAAGATAGCGGCGGTTGTTCCGCAAGGCGCGCGGGGTCCACTCGATCTGCTCCTGCTCTTCCGCCAGCTTGTTGAAGACCCCTTTGACGAACGCCTGGCGGTCTTCCACATTGCCGATCGCCGCGAAATAGCAGCCGCTGAACAGCACGGGATTCTCTTGCGTGCGGTGCGGATCGTAGCCGAATGCGCCGGCGAGAATGGCCGATAGCCGATGCTTCACCGTCAGGCGCACCTTGCAAAGCAGGCCGTAAAGCTGCGTGTTCCCCGGTCGCGAGAGCGCTCCTTGCTCGCGAAACAAAGTGTAAACCCAATCCTCGAACGCCCCGCAGACATGGGCGCAAAGCGCGCTCATCTCCTCGGCGGTGGCAATGCTGCGCAGATCGTAACGTTGGCCGAAGCGCTGAACGGTCGCCCGCTCGTGTCCGACGCGGCGAACCAACTCGCGGAAACCCGATTCCTCCTCCATTCCGACCACCAGCGCCGTCACGGGGCATTGCAATTCCAAGACGCGGCCGACGCTGCGCATGTCGGAGCGCACGGCCCGCTGCAATTCGTCGGTTTCGCGCTGGTTCCCCTGGATCAGCCGCAGCGGCAAGAGCGTCAGCACTCCGTTGATCGCACAGAGCGGTTCCCGCGCCCGGCGAAGGAGCTGGCAAACATATTGCAGCCGCTCAAGCTGCTCGGCCGAATCTTGCGGCGACAACAGGGCCGACTGCCGCTGGCCGCCAATCGCCGCGCCGGCAAACTGTTGCGGCTGCGAGGCGGGGGATTGCCACTGCGGCGCGGCATATTGCGGCGCGGCATATTGTGGCTGGGGTGCGTGGGGCGCTTGCGCGGCGGGCGCGGCGTTCGCGGACGACGTTAATCCCCGCTCGCCCACGCGGATCGTTCCCTCGAGCATCATCGTGCCGCGGATGTCCGTTGATTCACCTCCGCCAGAAGCCGCCGTCGCAACCTGGGCCGCGGCCGGCGCTTTCGGCGGCAACGGTCGTGGACCCGAGCCGGTCGGTTGAGCGAGGCTCGCCGCGTATTGATCGAGCATTATCGTGCCGCGAATCGATTCCGGACCGCTAGGAGCTGGCAAGGCCGCGGGAGCCGGCTGCGGAGGCAACGACTGAACCGGGCGATCCGGCGCGACAAACACGGAAGAAGAAGCAGATGGCTCCGGCAGCGGCGGCGCTCCCGTCCTCGCCGGCAGCGGGGCAGGCGCTTCCAGGTTCGGCAGGATCGACGCGATTTCCGACAGCGATCGACCGTCGTCGTAGGCGGCGAGCGCGCTGGTCCAACTCGCTTCGGTGCAACACAAGTAAACGGCATCGGGGCTCGCATACCAGTGCAACGGCGCCGGACCCTCGGGAACGGCTCGCACGCGAAGGCTCAACCCGGCGGCATCGAAAAGTGCCCGCTCCTGCCGCTCGCCGGAAGAACCGACGACGAGGAATATCGGCGCCGCCGTGATGTCGATGCCATTGCGCTCCAGGGCCGTTATCCCGGCCTTCCAGGCGAAATCGAGGTCGGGAAACCGCGAAATGTCACCCTCCAACCAGAGCTTCAGTCCGCGGTAGACGACCAATGGAATCAAAGCCAGCAAGCAAATCACCGCAACGATACGAGCCGGGGACGAGAGGATCGTGTGCCGCCAGTTCACGCTATCGGAATCCGTGAGAAAGCTTGTCCAGGCGACGACCACCATCGTCGCCAGCGCAAGCGTCACCACGATCGCGGCCTTGGCCGGCACCGAAAGCCGCCACAACTTCTTCGGCCAACCGAAGATCGCCTTGAAGAACTTGGCGATTTTGCCGGGCGGCTTCGGCTTGGGAACGGGAGGAACCGCGGGTCCTTCAGACATCAGGGCGACCGCCTTTCTATGATCCGGCGACGAACATGGCGTAGTAGACGATCGTTCCCGCCAGCAAGAGCGCGGCCGTCAACCACGACCACGCGACGAGCGGCTTGGTGCGAAGCGGCGGCGCCCCCGCGATCTCGCGCCGCGGTCCAGCCAGCATCGGCCGCCCCTGACCGAGGCGAATCGCCAGCGAGGCTTGTTTGGCCCAAGTATCCAGGTCGGGCGGCAAACCGTGAGCGGCGGAAAACATCGACGCCATCTGCGGATCGCGATACAGCCCGCGGAATCCCAGGACGGCGCAAACGTAAAACACCTCGAGCGCATCGCGGCGGGCCAGTGACGAGGCCTCCTGGGCCTGCACGTAAAATTGCTCGTTGCACAGCCGCGTATTGAACAACTCGACCTCGAGCACATTGTTGCTCCACCAATCCCGCCCGTCCCACGGTATCTCGACCAGCATCTCGTCGATCCAGGAGACGAGCGCGTATTTTGCCAGCTCCCATTCGTTCCCGGCGCCGATGATAGCCTCGGCTTGATCCAAGAGCGCGATGATCCGCAGCCGCTCCTCCTGCGGCGAAGGCCGTTCATCGCGGCCCACGCGATCCAAGAGCCCGAGCACGTGCATCAACACGGGATCAACAGCTTGAGCAAAACGTGGCGACATGCTAGGGGCGAGAGGCGAGGGACGAGGGACGAGGAAAGTGATTGTAGGTTATTGGCAGCGCGATCGTTCGGTCGGCGGGGTGAGCACGATGTATGGAATAGTGAGTCATTGAGATTTGATTGGAGCGTTCGGGCTCGAGACGCATCCCCTCTCGCCCCTCATCCCTTGCCCCTATCGGGTCGGCACGGCGAATAGGGCGAACTGGAGGGCGACGCGCTTTCCGCGGAGCGAAACGACAAGCTGCCGCTCGCCTTGGAGCCGATCGCGGTTGACGATCAGCGCGTCCTTTAGCCGCATCGCCAGAGTTTGCGTCTCCTGCACGTCGCGCCACGGGGCCGAGTCCTTTCGATCCACTTCGAAATAAATCCAGTCGCGCCGCGAGGGGAGCGCGCGAATCGTCCGATCGACCAGGAGCAACTGCAACCCGGCCGCGCGGTGCGTGAACAGAAACTCGACCTGCCGGCTGCTGCCGAATTTCCAATCGAGCTGGCCGGGAGAGAGCAGCTCGCGACACTCCTGCTCGCTTAGCTCCCCTTTGTTCACGCCGATATACCATTGCCAATCGGAGTTGAACCATTTCGGCTCGAGCGTCACCTGCATTCCCATTCCGACGCCGATGAAATAGCGCTGCTCGAATTCATAATCGCGCACGGTGTTGATGAGTCGTTCGATCCGCTGACGAATATGCAGGAAGATGCCGGCCAGGTCGTCGTGATCGTAAGCCGGAATATCGGTCGCGCGCCGTTCGGGGGCGAAGATCGAAAGCTGGCCAACGATCCGGCAGAGTTCGGTGTAGGCCACGAACGGATGAACGCCCTGCGCGAACGCCAGCACCGCCAGCGTGCCGAAGGCGACGTTCAACTGCGTGAGCATCATCACCCGATCGAGGTCTCCCGGATCGCGTCCTTCCAGCCCGATCCCGCGATTGGCGATCTGCTGGCTGAGCACTTCGATCTTTTGGCCGATGACGTCGTAGATCGCGCGCACGATGTCCCGGCCCAGAGGCGGCCAGGCGGTGATCGCGATCACCGGCGGAATGTAATCGGGATCGATCCGCGGGACGGCTTGCTCTTCGCTGGCCCGGCGAATCTGAGCGACCGGCAGCACCTCGTAGCCCGAGAGGTCTTGCGTCGAAAGCATCAGCCGCGCATTGAGCGCGCGAACCTGAATCGCCTGGTCGCCGCCGCCGCGGCTTTCATCTTGTGCCGATTGCTCCGCTTCGACGTACCGCGCGTGGTCGCCATCGACTCCCTGCGCGACGTTCGCCCGGCCGAGTTGCAATTTCGGCACGGCCAGATACACCTTCACGGTCGATTCCTTGCCGAAGGCCTCGGCCAAATCGACCTTCGGAGCGAGCATGGCTGCGAACGTCGGCTTAAGATCGACTCGATCCGGCTCGTTCCCAGCGTCGAGCGCAACG
>DASZFO010000233.1 GCA_035939775.1 Pirellulales bacterium
CCGGAAAACCTTTCAAAAAAGCCATCACCGCCTGCATGCGAAAACTCCTTGTCATCCTCAATACCATGGTCAAAACAAACTCTACCTGGAACTCCAATCATGCTTAAAAATAACCTTGACAAAAAACACAGCCGCTGGGTACGGAGCGCAGGAAACGGGTTTAAGCCCTGAAAGGGCGTCGGAGCGACGCCCCAGCGCGGCGCTGATTTGCGAACATGGCGAGCCCGATGTTTGGCCTCAAGACCCTATCGCCCTTTCAGGGCTGGACCGGTTTTCATCGCATGGGTTCCCAGGGTTGCGCTTGTCGTATCTGCGGACGACATCGCTTCACCTGGGCTGAGTTCCGTCGGCCCTTCAGGCCAAGGATCCGAGCGTTGGAGAACGAGCGGGATTCCGCGACCGAAATCGCGAATCACACTGTGTGATGTTCGGTCCAAGGCGAACAAATGCGCGCTGCTTGACAAATCCCGCGACATCGTATACTGTACGCATACTGTAGTACGCATCGAGGCGGGCATGTTTGTCGATATCGAATTCTCCGACGGCCTGGCCATCTACGAGCAAATCGTTCGCCAGGTGAAGTTCGCCATTGCCGGCGGCGCGCTGAAGCCCGGCGAGCTGGTCCCGTCCGTCAGGGAATTAGCCCGCGAGCTGACCGTCAATCCGAACACGGTCGCTCGGGCGTATCGGGATTTGCAGAGCGACCGCGTTCTCGATCCGGTTCGCGGCACCGGACTGGAAGTCGCCGCCGGGGCCACCGAACGCTGCCGCAGCGAGCGTCTCAAGCTGATCCGCGGCCGGCTGCGACAAGTGCTGGCCGAGGCCAAGAGGAGCCGGATCGACGCCGACGAGTTGCGGGCATTGGTGGAGAAGGAGTTGGGGGCGATCAAACTCTAGCGGAGAGAACTATGGACACGGTCATTCGGCTCGATCAAGTCACCAAACGATTCGGCGGCCATACGGCCCTCGATCAGGTTTCGATCAGCGTGCCGCGGGGAGTCGTGTTTGCACTCTTGGGAGAAAACGGGGCGGGCAAGACGACCGCGATTCGGATCATGCTCGGGATGGTCGAGCCCGACCGCGGCCGTTCGAGAGTGCTGGACCTCGACAGCCAACGCGACGGTTTGGAGATTCGCCACCGCGTGGGATACGTGTCCGAACGCCCGACCTTGTACGACTGGATGACCGTGGCCGAGATCGGTTGGTTCACGGCTGGTTTTTACGGCAAACCGTTCTTGCCCCGCTATCGGGAACTGGTCGCGCAATACAAACTCCCCGAGCGGCGAAAGCTGAGGGCACTCTCCAAAGGAATGCGGGCCAAGGTGGCCCTGTCGCTGGCGATGGCCCACGACCCCGAGCTGCTGATCCTCGACGAGCCGACCTCGGGACTCGACACGCTCGTCCGCCGCGAGTTCTTGGAGAGCATGATCGATCTGACCGCCGCGGGGCGAACCGTGCTCCTCTCCAGCCATCAAATTGGCGAAGTCGAACGCGTGGCCGACATCGTGGCGATTCTCAAGCAGGGCAAGTTGCTACTCGTCGAGAAGCTGGACGATTTGAAAGACCAGGTCCGCCAACTGACGATCACCTTGGCCGACGGCGCGAGCGGGCTGCCCCCGATCGGCGGCCAGATCATCCACCAAGTTCGGAAATCGCTGAACTACCAGGTCCTCGTGCGCGGCTTACCTCCGGACGAGCTGGAAGCGATGCGCCACCATGCGGCGGTCTACGACGTGGAAGCTCACATGCCGAGCCTGGAAGAGATCTTCGTGGCGTTCATGGAAGCCGGCGACGCTCCGGAAAACCCGGATCGGCCGAGAGAGGCGGTGGCGCCATGATTACGGAAGTCAGAGGTCGGAGGTCGGAAGTCAGGAGGACGAACACGACGGCCGTTTTCTGGCGGTGCATTTGGAAGGAATACCGCGGGCTGCGGGGATTCTGGCTCGCGATGGGCTGCTTGTCATTGATGGCGCAATTGGCCCTGCTGGCTTTCCCGCACCTGACGGTCTACGCGACGGATAATACGTTCGCGCTGGCACTGATATTTCCCGCGCTTTACGCGGTGGCTTGTGGCGCGACGATGTTTGCCGCCGAGCGCGAAGACGGCACCTACGAATTCCTCCGCGGACTGCCCGTTACGGCGCGACAGATTCTCATCGGCAAACTGACCTTCGCGGTGGCCAGCGCGACGTTGCTGTTCGCGCTGCTCTGGTTGATTGCCAGGAACCTCTCGCACGGAATTCTACCCGAGAGTCGAACGCATCTAAAGTTGTGGGGGCTCTTCGGCGTTGCTGCGATCGAGGGCCTGGCTTGGGGAATGTTTTTTTCACTTCTCTTGCAGCGGCCGCTGATGGCGGCGGTGCTGGCGATATTCGCCGCGTCGCTCGGAATGCATCTTGTGATTTGGTCGATCGGTCCGTTCGGAAGAGGCGCGTACTTAGAACTCAGCCGGTACTTGGCAGCCGTTCCGTATCGAGCGGTGATCGCCGCAGTCGTTTTGGCGATCGATGTTCTTCTGGCCGATCGCTGGCTGCCGACTTCAAGAGTGGCCCGACGGGGTTCGTTTCGGCGGCAAACTCGTCTCCGAGCGGCGGCTGAAGTCGTGGATCAAATGGTGCCGCTCCCACCCGTTCGTGGCGCAGTTCTCGGGCGACTCGTTTGGCAAACTTGGCGGCAATCAGCTTGGCTGATGGCCGTGATCGCAGTGGTAGGCACGGCGGCATTGCTCTTACCCTACGGGGAGATCGTCGGCATTGAAGGCGGATTCTGGAGATTCGTCGTCGCTGTGGTCACAGCGTCTCTCATGGGGTCATGCGTGTTTCTCGCGGATCAAGAGCGATCCCGCTTCCGATTTTTCGTGGAGCAAGGGGTGCGGCCCAGATCAATCTGGTTTGCTCGGGAATTGACCTGGTTTTGCGCGGCCGCCGTTTGGGCATTCGCCGTAGATACCCTGCGGTTCGGCTGGTCGCCAATCGTTCTTTCGCTACATCTGACGATCCTGCCTTATGCAGCCGGCCAACTCGCGTCGATGTTCGTTCGTAGCGGCATCCTCGCGGGATTCATCGGCGTGGTGTTGACCGCGATGATCTTCGGCTGGGCGCTCTTAATGCGGCGTCTGGATGTGAGCTGGCTCTGGTCGGTAACCCCAATTCCCCTGGTGCTGCTTTTCGCAACAGGGCTGCGAGCGCCGGATTGGATTATCGAGCGAAATACGCCGCGGGCTTGGCTGCGCGTCGGTTGCGCGCTGGCCGTGCCGGCAATCGCGCTGCTGATTGCAGTGCCCCTGTATCGGATCTATCAGATCCCCGCCGTGTCGCCCGGGTTCGTTCCGGAGGAATATGCTCGCTCGATCACATCGACGCCGGATGAACGAGCGACGGCCGAACTGTATCGTCGGGCAAGTGAATCGCTGGTGTTCTCAAGAACGGCTGAAAGCCGAAAGGCTGAATTCAACTTCAATCGCACCAGGCCACCCGATGCGGATGATTTGAAGTTTCTTGAATCGAACGCTGAATCGCTTGCCCCGCTGCTCGAAGCGAGCCAGCAATCGACCTGCTCGTTTTACGATTTGCCGGAGGGTGTTCGCAGGCCGCCTCGTGATCCGTTTGGGCTGGGGTTTCTTTTGGACGTGAGTGCCAGACAGCTTGAATCCGCGGGAAACCTCAACGAGGCCTGGGAACGGTACGCGGCCGCCCTGCGTTTCGCACATCGCCTGCGACAGAACGCCGGGACGGGGGCTCACTATACTGCCCAAAGTATTGAACTCCAGGTGTATCTTGAATTGCCGCTGTGGGCTGCGGAGCCCGGGCAGAATCGCCAGCGGATCGTGGCCGCGATCAAACAACTCAAAGAGCTGGAAGCGACTCTTCTGTCCCCCAGTGATGCCATTAAGACCGATTATCTTCGGCTGCGGCGGATGGTCAGCGGCGGGCCCGACGCGCTAGCGACATCCGACATTGCCTCGTCAACGGTATCGAAGGCTGCCTTGTGGTCGCTCATGCCTTGGGAACGCGCCCGCGCGCTGCGACTGCTCAATTTCTGCACGGGCAATGATTTGACATTCGTGGAGCGAGTCCAGCAATCAATAGAGAATGGTAGTCCGGTAGTACTGCCCAGTCGATGGGAACTGACTCCGCGGCCTCGAGGGCTTGAACCATTTAACGAGACGAACTGGTTGAGAACGACATTCTTGTTGACCGCGTTCTACCAGCCCGAGAATACCGCCGGTTTGGGAAAGGACATGGTCCAAATGGAGACCCGGCGCCGCGCCACGCGCTTGCTGCTGGCGCTCGAAGCTTGGAAGCACGACCACGACGGGCAACTGCCCCTGAGCCTGAAGCAATTGGTCGGGCCATATCTCGATAAACTCCCGCTCGACCCCTACTCTGCCATGTCGTTCCGCTACTTCCGAAACGGCTTGGTCCCGCCGCCGAAGCCACCGCAGATGCCGGCATGGCAGCGATCGCTTCTGAACTTTATCCGCGAGCTATTCGTCCCGCATGATCCTTTCGCAAGACGGCGACGCGCATCGGCGGCGGCCCCGGTCGACGCAATGGCAGATCCATTCGCGGATGCAGGGCCGGGTCCAGATCCCAGCGTTAATGCTTTCGACGCATCGGTCGTGGGCGGCGAACAACCCCCGAACTCCGGACCGAACCTCGCGCCCGACTCGCCGCTGCTCAAGCCATTCATTTGGAGCACCGGAGACCGAATCCGTATCGATAGCCCTCGACCGGATGACGCGAACGAGCTTGCCGAGAACTGGCCGATCGACCTGAAAGATGTCTATATCATCGACAACGCCGGAGCGGGGCGCCGTCCCGAGAACGATCTCGACCTTTGGTCTTCCGGCTGGTGGTTCGAGATTCCCTGAAATGCGATGCGCCACACGGTCCGGATTCTCGCGCGACACGACGTGGAGAAAAAGGCCGCAACCCGTCACAGGAACTTCAACGCGCTCGCGGCCCCTTCGACCGTCGTTTGCGAAGCGTAGCGAAGAATCCGCCGAATCGCCTCGCCGATGGGAAGCTCTTGCGCCCAGAAAACAATCCCAGCATGTCGCCGACCTGCCGCCGTCCACTCGGAATGAATCCGTATGAAATCCGTGTCGTTCGTTAATAACGCACGGCCCTCGGCAGTGGCGGTTGCTAACAGTATTTCATCGTCGGTTGCCCGCTGTCCGCGGTCTTCGGCCCAAACAAGATCCATTCCGCGGCGTCTAAGGCCATCAACAACTTGCCGTTTGACGTTCTCATCTGCGTACGCGGGAAGCATGGGTTACAGAACCGATTCGGGATGTTCGCGCTTGAATTTTTCGACGGCCTCGCGGTCAGCTCGAATCTCTTCTTGGATTTCCTCGCGATGATCAAAATAATATGCGAGAGCCGAGTGCACTTCTGCCAACGTCAGGCTCGGATGTGCAAAGCAGGTTTCCTCGGGCGATAGGCCTTGCCAATCATGTTCGATGGCGATGTCTTGGACTCGAATTCTATGGCCGTCGATTCGAGGCTTTCCCCCGCAGACTCCGGGAGTCTGCACGATGTGGGCGTAAATGAGTTTGGTTTCTGTGCTCATGTTTCTGCCTACTGAGATTCCTGGTCGCTCAAACTGCTCTCCCTGCCGTATTATACTGTCGATCAGTCCGGTGGCGATCAAATCTTCAAGTCCCAGGCTGCCGCCGACCCCCTAGTGCACTCTCTGCCCTGGTTTCGCGCCGCTGTCTGGGCTTAAGAGATAGATTTCTTCGCCTCCCGCTCCGGCGGCGACGACCATGCCTTCGCTGATGCCGAATTGCATTTGCCGCGGGGCGAGGTTGGCGACGCAGATCACGAGCCGCCCGACGAGCGATTCCGGTTTGTAGGCGCTCTTGATCCCGGCAAACACGGTGCGGTGCTGGTCGCCGCCGAGGCTGAGCGTCAGCTTGAGTAGTTTCTTGGCTTTGGGAATCTCTTCGGCCGCGAGAACTCTGGCCACCCGGAAATCGACCTTCGCAAAATCGTCATAGGTGCATTCCGGCTGGAGCGGCTCGGCGGCCAGCGGCTCAGAGCCGTCAATCGGCGGAGCAGGCGCGGCAGCCCCGCCGGGAGCGTTTTCGGGGGCAGCTTCTTTGCTCTCCTCGATCATGGCTTGGATCTCCTTCGGTTCCACTCGCGTCAACAGAGTTTGAAATGGTTGGACGGGCGTGCCAACGAGCGGTTGCTGGGCTTCGTCCCAATGACGGATTGGCCGGCCAAGCAACTCGCCGGTCTGTTCGGCCAGCCGCGGCAGCACCGGCGCCAGGTACACGACCAACTGTCGGAACAAATTCAGCGTCACCGTGCAAACGTCTTGCACCTCCGCCGCGCGGGAAGCGTCCTTCCGCAGTTTCCACGGCTCCTTGCTATCGACATATTGGTTCGCCCGATCGGCGAGAGCCATGATCGCCCGCATGGCCTTGTTGTAATCGCAGCCCTCGTAATCGGCGGCGATCGATTCCCCTTCGTGCGCCACGGCGGCGAACAGGCCACCGTCGTCGGGATATTTGGCGGAAAGGCCGGTTGTCTCGACGAACCGTGCCGTGCGGCTGGCCAAATTCACCACTTTGCCCACCAGATCGGAATTCACCTTGGCGGCAAATTCGTCCGGGTTCAAATCGAGGTCATCGACCCGCGGCGGCAGCTTCGAGGCGTAGTAGTAGCGCAGATACGAAGGATTCAAATGCTTGAGATAAGTCGCCGCCAAGATAAACGTCCCGCGCCGCTTCGACATCTTCTCGCCGCCAACGGTGAGATGCCCGTGGATATGAATCTTCCGCGGCAGGCTGTAGCCAGAGGCCTTGAGCATCGCGGGCCAAAACAGCGTGTGGAAGTACGTGATATCCTTGCCGATGAAGTGGTGAATTTCCACCGCATCAGATCGCCACCAATCCACGAACTTCTCCCCATGTCGTTCGCACCACTCACGCGCCGAAGCCATGTAGCCGATCGGGGCGTCGAACCAGACGTACCAACAATTCCCTGGGCTATCGGGAATCTCGAATCCAAAATAGGGCTGCGGCCGCGAGACATCCCAATCGCGCAGCGGCTCGTTCAAAAAATGCCCGCGAAGATAATTGGCCGTTTCCGATTGCAAATGGCCGGCGCTCTGCGTCCAATCCTCGAGAAACTCATGTAGCTTCTCGATGACGACGAACAGATGCTGCGCCGACCGCAACTCGGGGCGCGCGCCCGTCAGCGTGCTCACTGGATCGATCAGCTCGGTCGGGCTATAAGTCGAGCCGCATTTCTCGCAACTGTCGCCGAATTGATCGGGCGTCTTGCAGACTGGGCAGGTCCCTTTGACGAACCGATCGGCGAGGAACGTGCCCGCCTCGGCGTCGAAAAGCTGCGTGACTTCGCGCTCCGTGATGAAACCGCCGTCGCGCAGCGCAGCCCAAATCTGCCAGCAGAGTTCGCGGTTCGCCGGGCTATGCGTGCTGCCGTAATTGTCGAATTCAATCTCGAATCGGGCGAAATCGTGCACGTGGTGCTCGTGCATATCGGCGATCACGGCTTCTTCGCTCCGCCCTTCCTGGCGGGCGCGAATCATGATCGCGGTGCCATGCGTGTCGTCGGCACAGATATAGATGCAACGGTTGCCACGGAGCTTCTGAAACCGGACCCAAATATCGGTCTGGATGTATTCGACCAGATGCCCCAAGTGAATATGCCCGTTGGCATAGGGCAAGGCGGCGGTGACGAGGATGCGTCGCGGGGGCATTCGATTTTGGATTTTGGATTGCCGATTTTGGATTGCCGATTTGCGACGCCAATTGTAGCCGATGCCACCGGATAGTCTAACCCGGAGCCAGCAGCCGCGACGCCCGCCGCGCGGTCGACCGCACCATAATCAAGACACGTAACGCTAAAAGCGGTTCAGGCGAGCGCGCTCGCCTGCTACAAATCGCCGGTGCTATCCGACTCGTCCAGTCCGGCGGCCGCCAAATGGTCGAGTTGGTTGAGTGTGAGCAGCTTGATCCGGCTGTCCCAGGCGATTTTGCTGATCGAGGCGTTGTAGAAACTGAAGGGATTGGTCGCGATCGGGATTTCGAGAAGCGATTTGAGCGCTCCGGCCAGCACGCCGCCGTGAGCCACGACGACCGCCTGGCGATGTTCCGCGGCGTGAATCGCTTCGAGCGCCGCGCGGCCGCGCTCGCCGAGCGCTCGGCGGGATTCGCCGCCGGGGATCACGAAATCCGGATCCTGCTCGCGCCAGCGGGCGGCGAGGTCCGGCGAGTGTTGCTCGATCTCTTCCCAGAGAACGCCTTGAAAAACACCGGCGTTGATCTCTTTCAATCGATCGTCGGCCTGAATCGGCAAATGCAGGGCCTCGGCGATTGGCTCGGCAGTTTGCATGGCGCGGCTGAGCGGGCTGGCGTAGACGGCGTCAATTGCGAGCGTGCGGAATGCGGCCGCCAGTGCGATGCTTTGCCGCAGCCCGAACGGCGAAAGCCCAATATCGAACTGTCCCTGGATCCGCCGCTCGGCGTTGTAGAGGCTCTGTCCATGGCGCACCAAATAGAGAAGCATGGGGAAGAGGTTTGGGATTCGGGGATCGGGGACGCGCAAGCGGAAGTACGAGACATTGCACAAAGACGTGCGGTTGGCGACGGCCGCCTGAGCGCCGAGATTACGGTTTGGAGGCGTCGCTTGTCAACGCCACGCGAGCTTGCGTTTGACCGTTGCTCGGATAATCGGCGCGGCCGACATATTCGCAGCCGATTAGATAGCACATATTGCCCTCGTGCTGTACCGAGGTGACATGCGCGACCCGCGCGATCAGGTAGATTACGACCGGGGCGGTTCCCAAAGCCACGACAAAAGATGAGTGCCCCACGGGGCGGGCGGAAATGAACGAAAAGCCTCCCGAGCTGATGTCGCGGCACGGCACGACCTGAAAGCCACTGCGATCGGGAAGTTTTCCGTCCACCACCGGTGCGATCCGCTGCAAATAGTTGAACGCCCGCCGCGGCCCTCGACGGCGCTCCCCGTGCGGACCCGCGGGCATTGGCCGGAACTGCGCCGGCGTGGGAGTCGATGGATCCGCGTCGACCGATTGCCGCATGACGGCCTCAAGGCGGTCGAGCCGCTCCTCAGCAATTCGTTGATCGGTAATGTCGATGCCGGAGCTGACGATCGACTCGACCTCGCCGGAGCCGCCGTACGTGGCGGCCAGATTCCAACGGACACGTCTCCGCTCGCCGACCTTCGTGAGCACGAAGCTTTCGCACTCGACCGGTTGCGTGGCCTGGGATGCTCGATTGATTGCCGCCTGCATCATCGACACTTCGTCAGACACGAAGAGCGTGTTCCAGACCGACCGTTCGGCCAACTCGGCCAGCGCGAATCCGATCGTTCGCTCGCCGGCGCCATTGACGCTGATGATCTGCCCCTCGGGATTGAGAATCAGGACCATGGCGTCGAGGGTGGCCAACACAGTCTGATTGAAACGCCGCTCGTCGGCCAGCGCCCGTTGCGCGCGATCGCGACCGAGCGTCGTGCTCACCAAATGCGCGATCGCCTCGGCAAACAGCATGTCTTCCGGTGTAAACTCGCGCGGCCGATTGCTGAATGCCCCAATCGCCCCGTAAGCTTGATCCACCATCTGCAATGGGACGACCAGCGCGGCGCGGATTCCCTGCTGGGAAAGAAACCGATCGGCGACCGGCGCATTCGCCGCTAAATCGGGGACCGCGACGACATGGGCCGTCTTGATCGCATAACCGGCCAGCGACTCCTGCTGATCGAATTCGGCCCGATGCTCGATCAGGTTTTCGCCGCCGAAATCGTTGCTCGCGGAACCGTCGTTGCCGGTCGCGGCTAACCGAAGGATCAAGCCGGTGCCAGCGAAATCTAGCTCCGCGGCACCATAACGATCGGCTCCGAGTGTCTCGGCGATCAGCGCGGCGGCGTCGTGTACGAGCAAAGCGACGTTGGGAGGTGCGACGGCTCGTCGCCCGAGCGCGACCAGAGCGGCCTGCCGCCGATAACTTGAATCGGCCGCGGTCAGCGCGGGAGGCTCGATCTCAGCCATGCGCGCGCTGGATGCGAGCGGTTCGATGGTTTTGCTCGGAGCGGCCATCAAGCGTATGGTTCAATGCTTTCGGAAGTTCATCATGGTTCGTTTAATCTGGGGCCATCGGCGATGGGCGGTCGGGCCCTGCTCCGTCGCCGACGGCTCCGGGTCGAACGACGTTATAAACGCACCCTTTGGCCCTCGATTTCGAGCGCGGGGGGAACGACCGGCGCCGGATAATCACCCTCCTGATAGAAAGTCCGATTCCGCCCGTAGCGTTTTGCCTCATTGAGCATCGCTTCCAATCGTGCGATCAGCGCGGCCGCGGCCTCCGTGCGATCGGTCAGTGCCACGGCGCAACTGACGGTGAGCCGAAGAGGTTTCTCCTCGCATTGAAATTGCGTGGCATCGATCTGTTGGCGGCAGCGCTCGACCACCTTGACGGCCTCGCGCAGCGCGACGCCGGGCAGAAAAAGCAGACGACATTGGGCTTTAGAACGGGCCGCGATCTGACCTGGTTGCAGGCCAAACTGGGCGATGCGGTCGAAGACATCGAGCGCCCGATCGACGACCGCTCGGCCATGTTGTTCGTTCAATTGGCCCAGTTGATCGGGGTCGATCATTGCGACCGAGAATCTCGAATTCGACGCCGCGGCCGATTTGCGCCAGCGATCCAGTTGCGCCTCTAGCGCGCCACGTCCGGTTTCGGACGCGGCGGAACCTATGGGTGGCAAATCGGCCGCCTCGTGCAAGATAATGGCCCGCGTCGCGCCGATGGTGGTTTGCAGCTCCTCGCTCGATTGCGAAATCTGGCGCGTCTCAACGAGCATCTGTTGGCACTGAACGAGCAGGTCGGTTTCTTGATCCAACTTGGCCAGCGCGGCCTGCGCTGCCGCGACGGCCATGGCCTGTCGGTCGGCGGCATTGACCAGTTCCCGAACGGCGGTTGCGGCTTCTCCGCTTGTCGAATCGGTCGCGAACCGTTCGCGGCGGCTTTCTTGTTGTTCGAGGTATTGAAGGTTCGCGCCACGAAGTTGGTCGGCGCAAGAGCGGACGGTCAGCTCGTCTGGGGCCATTGCGCAATCGTGCAGCCGCGCGTCGACCGCGGCAATCTCGCCGCGATAGCGCTGCAACTCACTGCGGAGCCCCTCGATTGCCGCGGCAATCGCCTCTTCGTCAACTTCCGCGTAAGCTTCGAGGCTTGGTGCTTCGCCGAGTCGGTCGCCCGACCGCGGAGCCGCCGCCGCCAACGCTTCAAAAGCCCTTGCCGTCTCGAAGGACGGCAGTTCTTTCACCGAGGGTTCGGCAGACGACGCCGCTTCCGGCGGCGGCGGATCGACAACCGGCGAAGTTGATGGTTTCGGCGCTGGCAGCGATGAACGATCTGCGACGAATGTTGGCGTCGATGCGGTCATCGCGTTCTCGTTTTCGCTTTCTCCGGCGGCCGGGGCCGAATCGTCCAGCTTTTCTTCCCGGTCCTTGATAAGCGAGAGAAGTCTCAGACCGAACGACAATGCTTTGCTCGCTCCGCACGGCCGTGGTCCCGTATGGCTGTGCAGGTAGAGCCCCAGCCCGTAACCGAGGCCGAGATTCAAGATTGCGACGCAGAGGACGAAAAAAACCACGTGTGCCGCTCCAAGCGGGCTTGCGACGGCGACTGCCCCAGTCGCCAAATTGCGAACCCGTGGAACTGTACGTCATGCCCGCTAAATCGCCGCCCGGCACGAATATCGCGGCGGCATGATCTGCGGGAACCGCAGGATGGAAGGGGTGGATTGTAGCGGAATTTGCAAGAATTCCGGCCCAGGGGATTTTCACTTATTCCGATGCTGGCTGCGTCGGCCCCGGGCGATTAGTGGCCTGCCGCCGGTTGCCATGCGGGGGCCTGACGTGCGGCACTTGACGGTCCCAAAGCTGATCGCGAATCGGAACCCCGGTCATTCGAGCGGTCGAATGGGACCTCTAATGAGGTCAACTGGTGCAACGGCTGCCCGTGCTGCTCGGCGGAAAGCTGATCGAGAAATGCCCGCGACGCCTTGTCGAGCACGATGATCTCGCTCTTGGCGTTCGGATTTGAGAGGGGGCGGACGATGCAAATCACTTCGGCCGAGCGCGTCTTCTCGCGCAGCTCGTCCAGCGCCGCGGACTCCTCGGCCGTGAGTTTGGCATTGGACGCCAAGCCGCTCGTGGCGACGACGGTCGTCGGCATCTTGGCGGGCATCGCCGGTAGATCAGCCGACGTCGTGTCTGCGTCCCGACTTTCGAGGTCCGCGCTCCGAGCGCTGTTGAGTGTCATCGTCGCCGGAGCGGAATTCCGATACACAAACTTTAATCCCGCTCGATCCAGTTCCTTATAGATCGAAGCCGTCGCGGCGAAGTAGCCTTCGTTGTCGGTTGGTTCGGCGCCGTTGCACACGCCGATCACCTGCCCCTCGCTATTGAATAAGCCGCCGCCGCTACGCCCCTGCACGGGTTGTCCGGCCACTTGGATGTTCGGCGCCCCGCGGGAGCTGTCGATGGAGAGGGAGTTGACGTGGCTTTCCTGCACGGTCGGTTCGGCGCCGTTGCTACAGCCGATGCCGATCACGCGATCGCCATTATGAACTGCGTAACTCGGCGGCGCGACTTGCGCGGCGCGAATCGATCCCTTCAAGGCAATCCCGACCAAAGCCACGTCGCGATCCAAATCGCAGCCGATCAACCGCCCCGCGACGCGCTGCGGCAATCCCGGCCCGAATAGATCGACGGTGATTTGGCCCTTGCCGTCCGACTCGCGGAAAATGTGCCCACATGTGAGAATTAGGGCTTCTCCCTGCCGGGTGTCGATGACCGTGCCCGAGCCGACCGAATTCCCTTTCGGATCCGCGACTTTCAGCCGCACGCACGAGGCCACCCAAGCGGCCGGGGACAAGAGGGCGGCGCCGAACGACGTTTCACCGTGGCTCGCGCCGTCCGTGCCGGCGGGTGAACTGAATACCGCCGCCGAGAGCGGCGCTCGGCTTACTTCCGCGGGGAACTCTTTGCTCGCGGCCGGGCGTCCGCCGTCGCGGTCATCGCCGCTGGAAGCGTTTCGCTCCGACGGACCGTAGCCCGCTTTGCGAAACATTTGAACCAGCGTGCCGCCGTCCGTTAACCCGACCGTGCGCCCCGCCTCGCGGCCATTCACCAAGAGTACGAAGCACGGAATCTGGTCGACGTGGAACTTCGCCGACAAATCACGCTGTTGCTCGATGTTTACCTGCCGCACGGGATAGCCGGCCGCGGCCAGTTGCTGGACGACAGGGTCCATCGCGCGGCAAGGGCCGCAATAATCGGCGCGAAAATCGAGCAGCACAGCATCGCCGCCCGTCGCGGAAACCATCAACAGCAGAGTGGCCAAGTGCGCCGCGAGCATCCGTCCCTCCTTGGATCGTTGCGAGTCAGACCGAACCGCGGCTCGGCGTCGAGGGCTGGCTGGCCGGCATCCTTACCGGCGCGGGGTGGGTTAAGCCCCTAGTGCAACAGCAATGGCGGGATGACGCGAACCGAAAACCTCTCGAGCGGGTCTTCAAGAGGTGCGGCATCTTGGCGAAGTTGTGAAATTAATTCAATCCCAATCGACCGCAATTCCGGCAATAGGACCCCTCACAAATCTGGCGGGGACCGTCTGCCTTTTGCGGAGTCTACGGAACAAAACGGGGCCTGTCCGCTTCTCCCAGCCGGATTTGCGACGGGTTCCAAACGAAAAAAAGCCCAGGAACCATCGTTCCTGGGCTTTTGTCCTTCGACAATTTGGCGCCAACCCAATCGCTTGAGATGCGAATGGCTCAGCAGGTGCTGCAGCAAACCGGCGTGTTGCCGAAGCTCACGGTGCAGCAGCAACCGGAGTCGCAGCAGGCCTTGAGGCATTCGCAGCAAGCTTGCAGCATCTCGCAGCACTTGTCGTCACCGCTGGTGCAGGTGATCTTCACGCCGTTCTTGTTGTATTCGCAGTGGCAGTGGCCACAGGCGAAATTGCACTGGCAGACTGCGATCCCATTGTAGGTCGCGCAGCAATTGCACAGGCCGCCGGCCAGGGCTTTGCACAGGTTGTGCAAGGTGGCGGTGGCGACCTCGTCTTCACAGCGGCAGGTGATGTGGAATCCCCCGTCGCACTTGGCGAACTTCAATTCGCACCGCGGAACAACGCACCACGCTCCCGCGGCGGCCGGCGCGCCGGCCTGCTGCCAAGCCGGGGCTCCAGCGTGGGCCCCTCCGGCATGACGTTCGGTCAAAATGGCACTAGACGACATTGACCACACTCCTTTCAGTAGTCGGATCCGGTTGATCGCCGACTGATAAGCAAGCACGTCTGGCGAGACGGTTCCTCCCTTGAACCAGCGGAGAACGGACCGACCGTCCATGTCAGCGCACTTCTGGGTCTC
>DASZFO010000234.1 GCA_035939775.1 Pirellulales bacterium
AGCATCGCCTTGCTCGGGATGCAGCCGACGCGCAAGCAGGTGCCGCCGAGAATCGATTCGCGTTCGACGACGGCGACATTCAGGCCGAGTTGGCTAGCGCGGATCGCGGCAGTGTAACCGCCCGGCCCGCCGCCGATGACGAGGAGATCATGCATGGGGGCTGGGGAGTCGGGACTGGGGGCTGGGGAAGAGCGGACGCGCGGTCATGCCAAGCGCATTTTCATCGCCTGAAGCGTGCGATTGAATGGATCCAGCACGAGCCCCAGAATCTCCAGGGTTACGAGGCCCAAAAGAGGCTCGTCGTCCGGCTCGCCGAGGACGACAGGCGTATGACCTTCTTCGCCGGCCAGGGCGATGTGACACTCGGACACGTGCCGCTCGACCGGGGTGCCGTCGGCCAATGTGAACGTTAGCGTGCGCTTGGGCTTGAGACCGAGTTGCTGCCAAACATCGTGCGGCAGCAGAGTGTAACTGGCCCCGCTGTCGACGAGAAAGTTGACATGCCGCGTTTGGCCCGTGGGGCCGCTCACCTGCCCTTCGACGAAAGTTAGCCCCATCGCTCGCCATCTCCCCGTTTTTGGAATCGCACGTTTTCAGCGTTCGCCCCATTATTGGACCCGCGGAGCCAGTTGGCAACTAACGATGCCCGGCGCAGCACGGCGACTCCGGTCCCAAACCCCTTTCTTCTAACCCCCCGTCCCGAGTCTTTCCGCTTGCGTTGCGCTTTCGATACCAGCCGCGATCGGCGGCAACACGCCGGCCTTTTCGAGCATCGGGCGAGCAGATTTGCGGATGCTCGGAAGACGCAGGATGAAATACAAGGCGCCCAACAGCGACAGCCCGCCGCCGATCGCCACAGTATACTGGGCGCCGAATGGCGTGCCATACCTGGCGTTTAGCAGCACCACCGAGCCCGCGGCGAAGAGACTGCCGACGGGCGTCAGGCCAAGAACGGTCATCGTGTAAAAGCCCATCACGCGGGAGCGTTTGTCGTCGTCCACCACGGTCTGCACGATCGTATTGCTGGCCGCCATGTGGGCCATCATACCGAAGCCGGCCGTGAACGACGTCGCGAGCGACAGCCAGATCGTTCGCGAAAGGGCGAAAACGATCGCCGACAAGGCAAACATCGTGGCATTGAACGCAATCACTCGCCCCAGCCCGAGGATCGTGCTCCGCGAGGCAAGAAATAGGGCACCGCAGAGCGCCCCGGTCCCAGACGCCGCGAGCAGGAAGCCATAGATGCGTGCGCCGTTCTTGGAGAGCTGAGTTTTGGCTTCGGGAACGGCCGTATCGGAAACGGCATTCGCTGGTGGTGATTCGTCGGCACGCATACCGTGCCCTACGCCTTGTCCGTCGGCCAGCGAATTCGCGAACACGGGCATCAGGGTCGCATATGGCACGCCGAAAATGCTAACCAACCCCAAGAGCAGGAAGATCGCCCGCAGCGGCGTTTGCCGATAAACGTAGACGAAGCCTTCGACGAGGTCGTGCCAGATATTGTGGGTTCGAATCTTGGCGACGTGCGGTTTGACACGCATGGCGAGCAGCGCGGCAATCACGGCCAGATAGCTGACGCCATCAATCAGGAAGCAAATGCCTGCGCCAACCTGGGCATAAAGCAACCCGGCGATCGACGGACCGATCAGTCGCGCCGCATTGAACATCGATGAATTCAGGGCGATGGCGTTGCTCAGATCGCGGCGATCCTCGACGATCTCGACGAGAAACGCCTGTCGGGCGGGGGTGTCCACTGCATTAATGATGCCCTGCACCGCCGCCAGTGCGATGATTTGCCAAACCTGGATGATGCCGGCCAGCGACAGCCACGCCAGCGCGAACGACTGGATCATCGAGAGCGCCTGCGTGGCGACCAGAATCCGATATCGGCTGCGCCCTTCCACCCACACGCCGGCCACCGGAGCGACGATCAGGATCGGAATCTGCCCGGCGAACGAGACGATACCGAGGATCCAATCCTTGCCGGTGATTTCGTAGACGAGCAAGCTGGTGGCGACCCGGGTCATCCAGGTGCCGATCAGCGAGGTACCCTGCCCGCCGAAGAAGAGCCGATAGTTGTAATGATTCAGGGCGCGGAACGTGGACGCCAGCGTGCCGATCCGTGGCGCGCTTCCGTTGGAGTCACTCATGTCGGCCCTACACTTCCAAGAACATCCGCGCCGGGTCTTCGATCGTCTCTTTGATCCGCTTGAGGAAGGTGACCGCCTCGCGGCCGTCGACGATGCGGTGGTCGTAGGTCAAGGCGACGTACATCATCGGGCGGATCACGACCTGGCCGTCGCGGGCGACTGGGCGATCTTGGATCGCGTGCAGCCCCAGGATCCCGCTCTGCGGCGGATTGACGATCGGCGTGGAAAGCAGCGAGCCGTAGACGCCGCCGTTGGAGATCGTGAAGGTGCCGCCTTGCAGCTCCTCGAGCTTGAGCTTGTTCGCGCCAGCGCGGCGGCCGAAATCGGCGATGGCCAGCTCGATTTCGCCAAAGCTCATTTGCTCCGCGTTCCGGAGCACCGGGACGACTAAGCCCTTTCCGCCGCCGACCGCGATCCCGATGTCGTAATAATGGTGATAGACGACGTGCGGCTCGCGGACTTCGGCGTTTACCTGCGGAACCAGCTTCAAGGCGTCGACCGAGGCCTTCACGAAAAACGACATGAATCCGAGCTTCACGCCGTAACGCTCTTGATAGGCCTGCTTGTGTTTTTGCCGCAGGGCCATTACCTCCGACATGTCGATCTCGTTGAAGGTCGTCAAGAGCGCCGCCGCTTGCTGCGCCTCGACGAGGCGCTCGGCGATTCGCCGGCGGATCGGGCTCATCACGACGAATTCTTCTTCGCGCCCACCGCGGGCCGCGATGCGCGGAGCGAGCGGATACTCGATTCGTTCCGCGGCCATCGATTTTGGCGGAGCGGCGACAGACGCTTTGGTTCGAACCGCCTGCCGTGGAGCGGGCTCAGCCGGCGATGCCACTTCCGCCGCCGCGGCCGCCTGTTCGACGTGCCGCTCGACATCTTCCTTGAGCAATCGGCCGCCGGGACCGGTCGCGCGGACATCGGCGGCGGCCAGGCCATGTTCGGCCAGCGCTCGCTCGGCGGCCGGCATCACGAACGGCTTCTTGCCATCCGCGGGCGGACTCGGCGCGGGCTCAGGCCTTTCAGCCGCGGCGGGAGACGGCGCGGCGGCGGCCGGCTGAACTGGGCCGATGGCCGTTTGGCCACCGGGTTTCTTTTCGACCGCGACGGTCGCCTCCGGCGCTGAGGGATTTGGTTTAGCGGACGAAGGCGCGCCCACGGCTGGAGTTTCCTTTGACGATGTCGCTTCATCCGGCGCCGATAGATAGCCGATTATCTCGCCGACCGCGGCGGTCTGGCCAGCCTGCTTGAGCATCTTGGCGATCGTTCCGGCGATCGGCGCGGGCAGATCGACGGTTGCCTTATCGCTCTCCAGTTCGACGACCCCTTCGTCCTTCTCGACGCGATCGCCAACCCCCTTGTGCCATTTTCCAATTTGCACTTCGGTGATCGACTCACCGACTTCAGGCACTTTCAATTCGACAGGCATAGATTAAGGACGAAGTTCAAAGTACGAAGTACGAAAGGAAAGACGCGCCTACGGCATGCACAAAGTATGCCGTATGGAGTGCGAAACGATAAGGGGGAGTGCCCGAACCACGAACGATGCAGCCGTAGTCCCGTGGGCTCCTTCGTACTTCGTACTTACTCACACGTCGCCGAATGCGGCCGCGAGGAGCTTTTCTTGCTCGAGGCGGTGGCTGCTCGAGGAGCCGGTGGCGGGACTGGCGGCGCTTTGACGATAGACGCCCATGAACGGATAACGATCGAACAGCTTCTCGCCGAAGTGGCCGCGGAGGAACCGCCAGGCCCCCATATTCTCCGGTTCTTCCTGGACCCAATACACGGGCGTGTTCAGCCGGTATGCGCTTAACACGCTCAGCAGCAAATCCTTGGCCAGCGGATAAAGTTGTTCCATACGGACGATCGCCACGTTGTCGCGCTTCAATTCGGAGCGCTTTTGTTCGAGTTCATAATAGATCTTGCCGGAGCACAGAACGACACGATCCACGTGTTCGGATTCGAGCCAGCCGGCATCGGGAATGATCCGCTGAAAGCTGCCGGTCGCGCAGTCGTCGAGCGACGATACCACCTTCGGATGCCGCAGCAGGCTCTTGGGGCTCATCACCACCAGCGGTTTCCGCCACACACGGAGCACTTGCCGGCGGAGGCAGTGAAAAAACTGCGCCGGAGTGGTCAGGCTGACGACTTGAATGTTGTCTTTCGCCGCCAACGATAGGAATCGCTCCAGCCGCGCGCTCGAATGCTCCGGCCCATTTCCCTCGAAGCCGTGCGGAAGCAACAACACGATGCCGCTCAAGCGGTTCCACTTTTCCTCCGCGCTGACAATGAACTGGTCGATTACCACCTGCGCCGCGTTGCAGAAATCCCCGAACTGCGCTTCCCAAATCACCAAACCGTCCGGGCAATCGAGGCTATAGCCATATTCGAATCCGAGCACCCCCGCCTCCGACAGCGGGCTATTGTAGATTTCCACCGGCGCCTGATCGGGCGCAAGGTGGCGCAGAGGCATGTACGTGTGGCCATCTTGAACGTCGTGCAGCACGGAATGGCGATGGCTGAAGGTGCCGCGCTCGGAGTCCTGCCCGCTGATCCGCACGCGCAAACCTTGCACCGAGAGGCTGCCGAGGGCCAGGGCCTCGGCGGCGGCCCAATCCAGCGGTTTGGCGCCGGTCGCCATTTCGCCGCGGGCGTCGAGCAATCGCTGGATTTTTGGATGCGGGTGAAAGTCCGCAGGCACAACGGCCTGCTTGGCGAGCAGTTCAGCCAACTGCTCCTTCTTCATACCCGTTTCGACCTCGGCCGCCTCGCGCTCGCGTCCGCCGATATAGAAGGCCCAAAAGCTGGCGAGGTCGCTCCGCTGGACATACGCATCGCTCTTGGCGACCGAGAGGTCCTTTTCCATTTTCTCGCGGTGCGCCGCGATCATCTGGTCGGCCTCTTCGCGCGTGATCCCGCCCATTTGTAGCAAGCGATCGAGATACCCTTCGCGCACCGATTTGCGTTTCTCGATGGCCCGATAGAGAGCCGGCTGCGTAAATGCCGGCTCATCCCCTTCGTTGTGGCCGCGACGGCGATAGCAATACATGTCGATCACGATGTCGCGCTGGAACTCGCGGCGGAAATCCATCGCCAGCCGCACGACTTGAGCCACCGCCTCGGGATCCTCGCCGTTGACGTGGAAGATCGGGATTTGCAGCATCTTCGCCACGTCGGTCGCGTAGGTGCAGGATCGGCCTTCGGACGGACTTGTCGTGAAACCGATCTGGTTGTTCACCACGACGTGCAATGTGCCGCCAATCCGGTAACCCTCGAGTTGGCTGAGATTCAAGGTTTCCTGAGTGATGCCTTCGCCGGCAAATGCCGCATCGCCGTGGATCAACAGGCACAGCCCACGGCGGCGCTGCGAATCGTCTACACGGTCCTGCTTTGCACGCACGCGTCCGATGGCCACCGGATTGACGAATTCCAGATGGCTCGGATTGAAGCAAAGCGAGAGGTGCACTCGGCGGCCGCCGGACGTGACCCAATCGGTGCTATGGCCCAGGTGATACTTCACGTCGCCGCGGCCGAAGTGCAGCTCGGGATCGAGATCGGCGAATTCGCGGAAGATCTGCTGCGTGCTCTTTCCCATGATGTTCGCGAGCACATTGAGCCGCCCGCGATGAGCCATGGCCAGCACGATCTCATCGATCCGCTGTTCGCCGGCCTTCTCGATGGCCAATTCCAAAAGCGGGATCAGCGTTTCCGCCCCTTCGAGTGAAAAACTCTTCGCTCCCAGGAACCGCTTTTGGATGAATTCTTCGAAGATCGAGGCCGTCGTGAGCCGGTTGAGAATTCGCAGTTGTTCCTTGCGGCTGAGCGTTAGCCGGTTCTCGGAACCCTCCATGCGAACTTGCAGCCAATGCCGCACGCGCAGATCGTCCATGTGCATGAACTGCACGCCAATCGACCGGCAATAGGTGCTGCGCAGCCGCTCGAGGATCCGCCGCAGCGTCATCACTTGCATGCCTTCGATCGTGTCGGTTGAAAACGACCGATCCATGTCGGCCTCGGTGAAGCCGTATGTTTTTGGGTCCAACTCTGGCAATTGCGGGCGAGGTAGACCGAGCGGATCGATTTCCGCCACCAGATGCCCGCGAACGCGGTAGGCCCGGACCAATTGGTCAACGCGATCTTGCAGCAGCGCCACTTCGACCGCGTCGGCTTCTATCGCCGCCGTCGGGATCTCAGCGAACTCGCCGTTGACCGGGGCTGGTCGCAGCTCGGTGAGCACCGGCGTCGACACCACGTCGAATTTGGAGTCCAGCGCGGCTGCATGATCGGTGCCGTTGCCATTGGTCTGCGGCAACGCGTCGAAATAGTGGCGCCAGTCGGGCGACACCGACTCCGCATCGCGCAAATAGTCCGCGTAAAGTCCTTCGACAAACGTAAGACTGAGGCTATTCGGGCGTTCTTCGACGTTGCTCATTGACGGAATTATACCCTGTTGACCACGTGGGCCGAAAACCGCCGAGGACTGTCCACGATCTCTTCCTCTCCCTTGATGGGAGAGGGCCGGGGTGAAGGTGTCCGCGGAACAAAAAAGGGGACTGTCCCCCTCTCCGCAGGCGGTTTTCGGATAGGCTTGAATCCAGCGGCACGGCCCGACATTTTACATGCCGCCGCGATTCGCCGTAACCCGGATTATTCTCCCGGCACCTGGCCCCCGGCCTCCGGACTCTGCCTCGGCCGCCGCGATTCTGCCAGCATCGGCTGAAGTTCCTCGACGAAGTCGCGGACGTCCTTGAATTCGCGGTAGACGCTGGCAAACCGGACGAACGCCACCTGGTCGAGCGCCCGGAGGTGCTTCATCACAAGTTCGCCCAGATAGCGGGTGCTCACCTCCGTGTCGAAATTAGCGTACACGTCGCTCTCGATTTCGCCGACGATCGCCTCGATCCGTTCATCGCTGATCGGCCGCTTCCAGCAGGCCTTCATCAGCCCTTGTTTGATTTTCTCGCGCGCGAAGGGGACCCGGATGCCGTCCTTCTTGACGACCTTGATCGCCGGCTCTTCGATCCGCTCGTAGGTCGTATAGCGCCGCTTGCAAGCCAGACACTCGCGGCGGCGGCGGATCGCGAACCCATCCTCGATCGCCCGCGAGTCGATCACCCGATCGTTATCGATGCGGCAAAAAGGGCACTGCATGATCGTCACTATACACGAACGGGCCGCGGAGTGCAGGGTTTGACCACATGCGCAGGGCCGGAGGACCGCCAAGCAATAGCCCGATCGTAAGATCGGATACGATATCCCGAGTTGAATTTTCCAAGGTCCAAAGGACCGGCGCTTGAGATTGAAACGGGACGTTCTGGATTTTTCAAAGAATAGAATGCCCTAGAATGTCCCCGTTTCCGTCTTCGGATAAAAACGATGCGAACCGTCAACTACCACTTTATTAGCCGTGCCCTCGGAATCCTGACGATCGAGGAGGCACAACGCGGCACACCTTTGGACCTGGATCCCGACAGCGAGGAGAGCAGCAAGCGTGTATTTCGCCAACATGTTGTGCCCTTTGTCGATCGGTGGCCCAAATGGCGGCGCGAAATGTTGCATCTTTCGCTAGCATATTCTCTCAACGACGTCGATGTCCTCGACCGGATCCTGGCAGGCGAGCAAGACCTTACGATGAGCGAACCCAGCGACATTCGACGTTTCTTTCTCTGGCTCTGGGAAACATTGTGTCCGGAAGAGGACTATCAGAAGGTTGACCTGCGCGACGTCGTCGAAAACAACGACATGATGGAACCCAACCCGCAACCGCAAGATATAGATTATACATGAGTGATGAAAAGGGAGATTGAAACAGGGACATTCTGGATTCTATAAGACGTAGAACGTCCCAGTTTTTGCCACGAGAGTCTGGCGCGATGGCAGTTGCGCCGCGCGAAGAGGAAGTCGCGACCAACGAGTGCAAGGTCTATCTCACTCGGGCACGGAAAGCTGAAGGCCGTTGCCTTTCGGGCCGAGTTGCAGGAGGAACGGCACGGCGCGGGTGGCCCATTCATCGGGGGACGGGTAGGAACTGGCATCGCCGCCGAACGAGATGCGGAGCATGTCGGTGTCGATGATGCCGGGATTCAGCGGCACGGCCGCCATGCCGCGCGGTAACTCGCGCGCGAGCGCCAGCGTGAGACCTTCGATGGCCCATTTCGTGGCGCAATACGGGGCTTCTTCGGGCGAGACGGAGCGACCCCAACCCGAGCTGAAGTTGACGATCACGCCGCGCTTCCGCGCCACCATCGCCGGAACGAAATGCCGGATGACGTTCGCCACTCCTTTGATGTTCACATCAACGAGGCGATCGAATTCCTCGGCGGGCACTTCCCACAGCACAGCGTTGCGATTGATCAGGGCGGCGTTGTTCACGAGCAGATCGATTGGCCCGCCAGCTAGCACGGCGTCGGCCCAGCGCCCCACCTGCCGATCATCGACAACATCCACGGCGTGGAACGAATGCGGCGCCGGCCAGCGCTGTTGCAACTCGGCAATCGCCGCGGCGCTCCGCGCGCATCCCCAAACCGTGTGGCCCTGCTCGATGAATCGGGCCGTCATCGCTCGACCCAGACCGCGACTCACGCCCGTGATAACGATTCGTTTTGCTTCCATATTCCAAGTATAAGCAATTTCTTATCTTCGATTCACGCTCGATTCAGGTTCTTCGAGTATCATTCGGGCCAGTCGCATGTTGCAATGGTTTGATTTCCTGCACTTGAAGAATTGGAGAACTCGAATGCGAAAGGTCGTGGCTGTGGCGGCACTGATTGCTGGAGCGTGGATGTTACTGGCGCCGGCGGGTCGGGCCGACGAGAAAGTCCCGCTCGACAAAGTCCCCGAGAAGATCATCGCGGCCGTTAAGGACCGGTTTCCGAATCCTGAATTGACGTCGGTCGAAAAGGAAATCGAAAATGGCATATCCGTTTTCGACGTGGAACTCAAGCAAAAGGGTAGGAAGTACGAGGCTGAAATCAAGGAGGACGGCACCATCGTCGAGATCGAAAAAGAGACCGCAGCGAAGGACTTCCCGGCCGCCTGCTCTGACGCCATCAAGGCCAAATACCCCAAGGCCAAGATCGAGGAGATCATGGAAGTCAACAAGGTGGAGGGCAAGAAGGAAACGCCGATCCATTACGAATGCGTGCTCGGCGAGCCCGGCAAGAAATCGTTTGAAGTCGTCGTCGCGTTGGACGGCAAAACCGTCGAGGAAGAAAAAGAGTAACCAGCGACGTCACATAAGCCGAGCGTCTGTTGACAAACGGTTGATTCCTGTGTCGCATCCCGGCGGATGGTAGAATAAGCATGACGCTATTCTACCATCCGCCATTCTATCCTTAGAACCCCTCACAAAACCGCCTGGGAGAAGGGGACAGTCCCCAGTTTTGCTCCGCCGACCATCGCGGCGATGGTGCCCGCGCAAAATGGGGACAGTCCGCTGGGCGGTTTTGTGAGGGGTTCCGACGATCGTCATGGGCATTCGCATTCTGGTCGTCGAGGACGAGCCGCAGATCGCCGATTTCGTCGTGCGCGGATTGCGCGAAGAGGGGTTCACCGTCGAACATGCGGCCGACGGCAACGATGGTTGGCACGCCTTCAAGGCGCGCGACTGGGACTTGATCTTGCTCGATTGGTGGTTGCCGGGGCGAGATGGCCTCTCGCTGTTGCGCGGCTATCGCGAGGCAGGAAACACGACGCCGGTCTTGATGCTGACCGCCCGCGACGCCGTTTCCGATCGGGTCCGCGGCTTGGACAGCGGGGCGGACGATTACCTTTGCAAGCCGTTCGCCTTCGCGGAGCTGCTCGCCCGCGTTCGGGCGTTGGCTCGGCGAAAGAGCAGCGCGGCGACGACGGTGCTGAGCCATGGCGATGTGCGCGTTGATCTGGCCACGCAGCGAGTCGAACGGGCGGGCAAGCGGATCGATCTGACCGCCAAGGAGCAGGCCCTGCTGGTGCTGTTCCTCCGTCGTCCCGCGGAGGTCCTCACCCGAACGCGGATTTACGATCACGTTTGGGACGAGCGGTACGACGGCCTGTCGAACACGCTGGAAGTCCACGTGATGGAACTGCGGCGAAAGCTGGAAAAGCACGGGCCGCGATTGATCCACACGCTCCGCGGCCGCGGCTATTTTTTCGGTGAATCGGCGAGCGCATGAGTTTGACCACACGACTGACGAGTTTCTTCCTGGGCGTGCTGGCCTGCGTTCTGGTCGGCTTTGCCGTGGCGCTGTATTGCCTGGCGAGCAGTTATCTGCACCATCAGCCCGACGAGCGGCTCACGTCGGCCCTCCACACGTTGGCCGCCGCGGCGGAAGTTGGCGGCGACGGAGTGGAATGGGAAGTCGGCAATCGCTCGTTGACATTGGGGCAAGATGCGTCGCCCGATCAAGTTCGTTGGCTGGTCCGCGACGGAAAGGGAATCGACGTGGATCGTTCGCGGAACCTTTCTGCCGACGAATTGCCGCAGCTTCGATTATTTGCGAACTCAAGTGCACAAGACGCGCAATTTCGGTTTCCCGGCGGCGCGACCTGGCGTCTCGTTCAGATGCGAATCGCGGCCAGCGCTTCGGCCGGCCGCGATGAATCGACGCCAACCCCGAACTCGACCGCGGCCGCGGCCAATGCCGAGCCGCAATCCACATTGTATCCGGCATTGCAGTTGACGGTCGGCGTATCGTTAGCGCCAGTCGATGCAACGCTGCGCAATCTGGCCCTGACGCTCGTCTGCCTGTCGCTCGCGCTATGGTGCCTCGCGGCGCTCGCCGGCCGCTGGCTCTGCCGCCGGGCATTGGCGCCGGTCACTCGAATGGCCGAAACGGCGCGCCACATGAACGCCGATGATTGGCGAACGCGACTGCCGTCGCCGCAGACCGGCGACGAACTGGAGCAACTTGCATCCGCCTTCAATGGCCTGCTCACGCGGCTGGAGGAATCATTCGAGAGGCAGCGGCGATTCACGGGAGACGCCTCGCACCAACTGCGCACGCCGCTCGCCGGAATGTTGGGGCAGATCGATGTAGCGCTCCTCCGCCAGCGATCGCCGGACGAATATCAGCGAGTGCTGGAGGCGGTGCGATCGCAAGGCAATCGGATTCGGCAGATCGTCGAGTCGCAGTTGTTCCTCGCTCGGGCCGACGCCGAGGCGTTGGGCCCAGCTCTCGAAGTCGTTGACCTCGCCGCATGGCTGCCGGAGCATCTCGCGGATTGGCACGACCATCCACGCTGGCCGGATTTCCGCTGCGAGGCGCCTTCCGGCGAAGCAATCTTGCTTTCAACCCATCCGCCGCTCTTGGCGCAATTGTTGGACAATCTGCTCGACAACGCCGCCAAATACAGCCCGCCGGGAACGCCGATTTCGATCCGTTTGACGGCCGACGAGGCATGGATTGCCTTGGCAGTCGAAGACGCCGGCAACGGCATTGCTCCGGCCGATTTGCCGCATATCTTCGAGCCCTTTTTTCGCTCGGAACAAGCCCGACAATTGGGAATTAGCGGCGTCGGACTGGGACTGGCTGTCGCTCAACGGATTGCCATGGCATTGGGTGGCAACATCCGCGCTGAATGCCTGAAGACCGGAGGCAGTCGCTTTGTCGTGCGGCTATCGAGACGTGAGGTTACCTTGGCCGAACCGAACGTTTGCGAGAACCAGAGCACCATGAGCGGGTCAATTGGTTCCTAGTGGAGCTTATATGCTGAATTGACGGGTGCCATGGCCACTGCTCTGAGTGGCCATGCCTCGATGCGGCTCATGCCCATGCCGAGCCGTGGGCGTGGCACCCAACGTGCTAAAACAGCATTGAAGCCCCATTTGGGTTTTACGCAACCGCCATTGTGTCAAATACCTCGTGCGCCGCAGAAACTGTCGCGTCGATGTCCAACTCGCTGTGCGCAATCGAAACGAAATGCGCTTCGTATTGGCTGCACGGCATGTAGACGCCGCGCTCGATCAGGCCCCAGAAGTAGCGGGCATAGCGGGCCGTGTCGGACCGGCTAGCGCTAGGCCAATCGACGACCGGGCCGGGATTGAAGAACAGCGTCATCATACTGCCGATGCGAGCCATTGAATGCGGAATGCTCGCGGCCGCGGCGGCGGAACAAAGCTCGGCGGCCAATCGGGCCGAGAGTTGTTCGAGCCGTTCATAGGGGGCTTGGTCGCGGAGCACCTTGAGCGTGGCGATGCCGGCCGCGGTGGCCAGCGGATTGCCGCTGAGCGTGCCCGCTTGAAAGACTTTGCCGGCCGGGAGCACGTGGTCCATGATGTCGCGCCGGCCGCCGTAGGCGCCAACCGGCAGGCCGCCGCCGACGATCTTGCCGAGCGTCGTCAGATCGGGGAGGATATTCTGGAGCGACTGCGCGCCGCCGTACGCCACGCGAAAGCCGGTCATCACCTCGTCGTAGATCAAGAGCGCGCCATGCCGCTCGGTCAACTCGCGGGCCGCCCGCAGAAACCCGGCAGTCGGCACAACAACTCCCATGTTCCCGACGACCGGCTCGAGGATCACCGCGGCAATCTCCCCGCCGCGCCGCGCGAACGCCGCCTCGAGCCCGTCCGCATTGTTGTAGTCGAGCACCAGAGTGTCTTGCGTGGCGCCGCGAGTCACTCCCGGCGAATTCGGCACGCCGA
Organism: Pirellulales bacterium; assembly: GCA_035939775.1. Classification (NCBI taxonomy): domain Bacteria; kingdom Pseudomonadati; phylum Planctomycetota; class Planctomycetia; order Pirellulales; species Pirellulales bacterium. The sequence goes on from DASZFO010000234.1 coordinate 12,772, forward strand.
GCGTCGCGGCCGAGCTGCCGGCGGCGACCAGGAGACTATCGACATGCCCGTGGTAGTTGCCGGCGAACTTGATCACGACATCGCGCCCCGTGAATCCCCTCGCGAGCCGCAGAGCGCTCATCGTCGCCTCGGTCCCCGAATTCACCAGCCGCACCTTCTTGATCGACGGCACGGCGGCGACGATCAACTCGGCCAGCTCGCTTTCCGCCTCGGTCGGAGCCCCGAAGCTCGTGCCACGAGCGATCGCCGCCTCGAGCGCCGCGGTCACCGCCGGATGGGCATGGCCGAGAATCATCGGTCCCCAGGAGCCGATGTAATCGATGTAACGATTCCCATCGATATCGAACAGATGCGCCCCTTCGCCGCGCTCAAAAAAGATCGGCTCCCCGCCGACCCCGCCAAACGCCCTGGCCGGGCTATTCACTCCGCCCGGCATGAGTTGCTTGGCGCGGGCGAAGGCGAGATGACTTTTTTCTCGGGGCATGGATGGAACAATGCGATTGCGGCGGCGCAGATTCGGGAGAAAACTGAAACGGGTCTGAATGCGTGCCGACAGCCACCACTCACTCGCGCAGCAACGCGAGAAAGCCACTTTGCTGGAAATGCGAGTCGAATCGTTGCAGCGTCGGCCTGTAGGGCCGGAGGAGCCCAGCCCAGGGCGAAGCGGCGCAGCCGCGCAACCCTGGGTTACGATGTAATAAGGGCGGCAAAGCCCCGAAAGGGCGACGTAGTTTTGATCGCTGAGATAATTCTGTCTGACCGCGCCTGTTTACGCCGCCGCTGCTTTGTCGCCCTTTCAGGGCTTGCGATTCGAATTGCGTTGCAACCCAGCGGCTGTGTTTTTTGTCAAGGTTATTTTTAAGCATGATTGGAGTTCCAGGTAGAGTTTGTTTTGACCATGGTATTGAGGATGACAAGGAGTTTTCGCATGCAGGCGGTGATGGCTTTTTTGAAAGGTTTTCCGG